>CAKZKY010000086.1 GCA_937124575.1 uncultured Pseudomonadota bacterium
AAATGAAGACAAGTACTCGGTACTCTCAAGTAAATGACTATTCGACGATAAAACAATCTGCTTTTGCGACTATGTGACTAAGATTGTCCTGATGCTTTGAAAGAGTTGCATGATTTCGAAGGGTTTCTGAATAAAGCCATTACAACCCCGTGCCATTATTTTTGAGGCTTCGCCATTAGCGCTATAACCACTGAACCCTCTTAGAGAATCCCTGACATTTTTCTAAAGAAAAGTTTGAGAATTAAAAGTGAGGTCATCTCAATCTTCAGAATGAGGAGTGCAATTTGAATTTTTAGCTTTGGCATTTTTCCTTTCCCCCGAGTCTTAAAGGTTCACATTTTCTCCTGATTTCTCGAGCCGACCTGCTCTTCTCCCTTTAAGAAACGATAAAGTTCTGATTGGAGAATTCTCCAACCCTCTCCGGCCTTGATGGCTTTGATTCTTCCGAGGCGGATATACATTAAGAAGGTGGGCTTGGAAATTTTCAAGTACTCAATCGCCTCATCGGTTGTGAGAACGATATCCCTTTCTGTCATTGGCATTGGATTACTCCTATTTACTCTGTTTTTAACTAATTTTAAGCAAAATCCATACCTGAAATTGGGGCGCTGAATACTATTTTGTAACTTATTGTTTTTACATAAAATTTATATTTTATTGAAATGTCGGGATACCGCAACTTGCCAGAATCAGTTAGACATTTTGGCAACTTGTTGGATTAATTGACAAAAATGGACATTGATTGGAATGTTGTAGAATAGGAGATCAGAGATCAAATCATCTTTAGGATTCACCGAGATAGGCTTTTCTGACCATCTCGTTTTGACGAAGTAATTCAGCGGTGTCACTAAGAACGACAACCCCGGATTGGAGGACGTAACCACGACTGGCTACCTGGAGTGCCATTCGGGCATTCTGCTCGACGAGAAGAATGGTGGTGCCCTCGGCGTGGAGTTGACGGATCGTATCGAAAATGGCATCGACCAAGACAGGAGCCAGGCCCATAGAGGGTTCATCCATCAGCAGAACATTCGGGCTGGCCATTAAGGCACGGCCGGTGGCTAACATCTGCTGTTCACCACCGCTAAGGGTTCCTCCCACTTGTTTTTGGCGTTCGCGAAGCCTGGGGAAGAGGTTGAAGACCCGTTCCAAATTGGATTCAATGACATGTGGATCCGTGATTGCAAAGGCGCCCATCTCGAGGTTTTCTCTTACCGTGAGGCGCCCAAAGATCCGGCGGCCCTCTGGCACCTGAACCACGCCTTTCGCAACAATTTCATGGGGACGATAGCGGGTGAGGTCTTCACCTTTGAGACGAATCGCTCCAAGACGGGGCCGAAGCAGCCCACTTGTCGTTTTGAGCATGGTGCTCTTGCCAGCGCCATTGGCTCCGATCAGGGTAACAATTTCTCCTTTATCCACATCCAGGGAGACGCCTTTCAGGGCGTGGATGTGGCCGTAATAGGTATGAATATTTTCGATTTCGAGTAAAGCCATAAATTAGTCTCTTGGTCGTATAGTCAGTTTATTTAAACGATAAGACGATGTGACGATATGACTATCCGGCTGCCTGTGCTTCGGCAGTGCTTCCTCTTCCTAAATAGGCTTCAATCACTTTTGGATTCCTTTGAATTTCAGCCGGTGTGCCTTCTGCAATCTTTTCTCCATAGTCCAGCACGGTCACAGTTTCGGAAATCCCCATGACCACCCTCATCTGATGCTCTATGAGGAGGATTGTAATTCCCAGTTCATCTCGGAGGTGCTGGATGAATTCCATCATGTCCTGCGTCTCTTTCGGGTTCATGCCGGCCGTGGGTTCATCCAAAAGTAAAAGTTTTGGCCGGGATGCTAACGCCCTTGCAATTTCGAGGCGGCGCTGATCTCCGTAAGGGAGATTTTTTGCTAAAAAGTCACCTTTACCTGCCAGATTGACAAATTTAAGAAGCCGCCTTGCCTCCTCTGCCGCCTCTTTCTCCTCCTTGCGGGTTGCGGGGGTAGCTAAGACGATGCCGAAGAACCCTGCACGGAGATGGCCGTGGAGGCCAACGAGGATGTTCTCCATGGCGGTAAGATTCGGAAAGAGGCGAATATTCTGATAGGTGCGGGAAATTCCAAGACGAACAATCTGATCGGGCAAGAGGCCAACGAGAGAATGGTTGTTGAAAAAGATTTCACCTTCTTCAGGCTTGTAAAAACCAGTCACACAGTTGAAGAAGGTCGTCTTTCCTGCGCCGTTAGGTCCAATGATGCTATGGATGCTCTTTTCCCGGATATTAATATCGAGATCACCGACAGCCACCAGACCGCCGAAACGTTTTGTCACTTTTTTCGTATAGAGAAGCGCCATACTATTTTACGATTACCCTGACTTCACTTATGGAGAGGAT
>CAKZKY010000087.1 GCA_937124575.1 uncultured Pseudomonadota bacterium
CGATTCAACAATTTCAATATCTCTGTGGCAGCCACGAATGAATTCATGGAAGCCGTTGAAAAGGGAGAGAAGTACGCCCTCCGAAACCCGAGGACGAATGAGGTCGTCCGCCTTCTCGATGCGAAAGAGGTCTTTGAAAAGATGGTCTACTATGCCTGGAAGAATGGAGATCCTGGGATCATCTTCATTGACCGGATTAATAAAGACAATCCCACTCCACAGGTCGGTTCGATCGAAAGCACGAATCCTTGTGGGGAACAGCCGTTACTTCCTTATGAATCCTGTAACCTCGGCTCTATTAATCTCTCCCATATGGTGAAAGCTGGAGAGGTAGATTGGGAGAGACTGGGGTCGGTCACGGAGAAGGCCGTTCACTTTCTGGACAATGTGATTGACATGAACCGGTACACCCTACCCCAGATTGAAGCGATGACTAAGGCCAATCGAAAGATCGGGCTTGGCGTCATGGGATTTGCCGACCTTTTAATTCAACTGGGAATTCCTTACAATCATCCCAATGCCCTTGAAACCGGTGAAAAAGTGATGGCTTTCATCCAGGAGAGAGGGAGACAAGCCTCCCGTCAGTTGGCTTTGAGAAGAGGATCTTTCCCTAATTTTGAGGGCAGTATATTAAAAGGCCGATGGGATGCGATGAGGAACGCAACGGTCACGACGATTGCCCCGGCAGGCACAATCTCCATTATTGCTGGGACCTCCTCTGGGATTGAACCCCTCTTTGCATTAGCTTTTGTTCGTCATGTTCTGGACGGAAAAGAGCTTCTGGAAATCAACCCCTTCTTTGAAGCGATGGCCAAAAAAGAGGGATTCTATTCGGATGAACTCATGCGGAAGGTTGCTCAAATGGGCCATATTCGAGATTTTGAAGAGGTTCCGGAGAGGATCAGGCATCTCTTCGTTACGGCCCACGATATCTCTCCCAAAGATCATATTCGGATGCAGGCCGCCTTTCAAAAATATACCGACAATGCCGTCTCCAAGACAGTGAACTTCCCTCATGAGGCCGCCGTCGAGGATGTGGCAGAAGTTTATCGGATGGCCTATCAATTGGGTTGTAAAGGGGTAACGATCTACCGGGATAGAAGCAGAGATAAACAAGTTCTTTATAAGGGCTTGGGTCCATCTGAGAAAGAATCGGTCGAGTCCAAAGAGGGGCTTTCGAAAAAGGAGAGAAAACCAAAGGCTCGCCGAGATGTCATCCATGGCTCCACTTGGAAGATCCGTACCGGCTGCGGCAATCTCTATGTGACGGTGAATGAGGATGAAGAGGGAAACCTCTTTGAGATTTTCAATCAGATCGGAAAAGCAGGGGGATGTGCGGCTTCTCAGTCAGAGGCCATTGGTCGATTGGTCTCCTTGGCTTTTCGGTCAAACATTGAGCCAGAAGACATCATCCGTCAGTTAAAAGGGATCAGTTGCCATATGCCGGTCTGGCATCAGAATGGAAAAGTGCTCTCCTGCTCGGATGCCATAGCCAAAGCGATCGAATGGCACCTTCAGAAGATGAAGTCGCAGAGGGGAGGCGTTCAGGAAAAAGAGGCTTGGCCGAATCCCTTTGAGATTAGCCCGACACGAAGCCGGGATAGAAAAAATCCACCTCAAGGAATGAACGGGATTTTCTTTAGAGGGGCCTGCCCCGAGTGTGGAGGGCCTTTGATGTTTGAAGAGGGTTGTGTGAAATGTTTCTGTGGCTACTCAGACTGCGGATAGAATGAACCCATACATTAAGTAAAAGACCTTTCGTATTTTTCCTCTTTTCCCTTCCCCGTTACTCGCACAAAAAGGATCGAAAAGATGAAATGCCGTTTGATAAATTTCTCTGGACAAATTGGTATTTT
>CAKZKY010000088.1 GCA_937124575.1 uncultured Pseudomonadota bacterium
TAAAAAATAAATTTTATGTCAATTTGCCTTCTCTGAAAAAAACCCTTTACGGAGAATTGGTCAGGAAAGGGTATTTTTATAGCAGCCCCGAGAGGGTGAGAAATACTTATTTAGCTGTAGGAACCTTGATCACCCTATTTGCCATTTTAACCTTTCTCTTTCTTTTATCTCACTCTCCGGGGAAAGGTTTTCTTGTTGGCGTATGTACCGGACTTCCGTTCTTCGTCTTTTCGAGATTTATGCCTGCCAAGACGAAAGCCGGGGCATCCGCTTATATGGAGACACTCGGATTCCAGGAGTTTATGGATCGAGCCGAGAAAGACAGGCTCGAACGAATGGGAGATATGAGCCTCTTTTCAAAATTTCTTCCTTATGCAATCGCACTCGATGTTGCGGATAACTGGGCAAAGGCCTTTGAAGGGATCTATCAGACCCCCCCTGACTGGTATATTTCCCCTGTTGAAATCAGGACTTTCAATCCCACCGTTTTTACCCGCTCAATCAATTCGATGACATCCAGCATTGGCACTGCCATGCTCTCCGCACCGAGAGGAAGTGGGGGTGGTGGTCGAGGTGGATTCGGAAGTGGGGGCTCCTCCGGAGGCGGCTTTGGCGGTGGTGGTGGCGGCAGTTGGTAAGGTTATTTGGTAAGGTTATCAAGTTGAAAGTCTATCTCTTCATAGGATCTTTTTGAAAAACCATCCGTCTCTCATAGTCGCACGCCGCATTCTGAGAGAGATCCATTCTAAATAAACCCGCAGTTGCCCCTATGACCGGAAATGATGCAAAATCAGGGTAAAGGAAACGATCACCATTTTTCTTTTAACCCATTCTCTATTAAGCCAAGGAGAAGGAATGAAAGGTTATTTGGGAATTGATGTTGGCTCGGTCAGCACAAAATTGGCCCTATTGGATGAAGAAGTTCGGGTCATGGCTCAACACTATCTTCTCACCCATGGACAACCCATCCAGGCGGTGCAGAAGGGATTGAAAGAGATTGCCTCTTCCATTCCGAAAGACATTGAGATAAGGGGAGTGGGAACGACTGGAAGTGCACGACGGTTAAGCGGGTTGCTGGTCGGTGCCGATGTGATCAAGAACGAGATAACAGCCCATGCCGTGGCGGCCATCCACTTTCACCCTGATGTTCGAACGATCATCGAGATCGGAGGGCAGGACTCGAAGATCATCATCGTCCGAGACGGGGTCGTCATTGACTTCGGGATGAATACGGTCTGTGCGGCGGGGACAGGGTCCTTTCTGGATCAACAGGCGCTTCGGTTGAATGTTCCCATTCATGTCTTCGGAGAGCATGCCCTACGATCCGAATCGCCAGTCAGAATTGCAGGACGGTGTACCGTTTTTGCTGAATCGGACATGATCCACAAACAGCAGACCGGATGCCATCTGAATGATATCATCGCCGGCCTCTGTGAAGCCCTGGTTCGCAATTATATCAATAATGTGGCCAAGGGTAAGGAGATTCAATCCCCGATCCTCTTTCAAGGAGGGGTGGCTGCGAATCAGGGGATGAAGAAGGCCTTTGAACAGGAGTTGGGAACGGAAATCTATGTCCCGAAATTTTATTCTGTCATGGGAGCCATTGGAGCAGCCCTCTTAGCCAAGGAAAAAATGGACGGGGCAGGCCCATCACAATTTAAAGGTTTTGAGATTGTGAATCTCAACTGCCGAACCCGAACCCTCATCTGTAAGAAATGTGAGAACATCTGCGATTTAGTGGAATTCGTTGTGGATGAGAAACCTGTTTCCTATTGGGGAGATCGGTGTGGAAAGTGGGAGACCTTTCAAAAAAGTTAGTTCCATAAGACACCCCTAAAAGAAATCTTTCCCAAAAGAGAAGGAGATGAAGTGAAGGAGATGAATGTTCGGGTTGGAATTCCTCGTGCCCTCTTATATTATCGCTATTTTCCTCTCTGGAAGTCCTTTTTTGAAACCTTAGGGTTAGAGATGGTGGTTTCCCCTTCCACAACGGAAGAGATGATCCGACAGGGTTCAAAGTTTCTGCCTGGAGACCTCTGTCTTCCAGTAAAGATCTTTTTTGGACATGTTGAATCCATCAAAAGAGAGGTGGATTTTCTCTTCATACCCCGTTACATCAGCGTGGAGCCCAATGCCTATATGTGTCCCAAGCTCATGGGACTTCCCGATATGGTTCTCTGTGCCATGGGAGATCTGCCTCCTCTAATCGACTTGCCGATCCACAACAAGGCCCAGGGTATGGGGGCAGAAAGAAATTTTTATCTGAAAGTCGGAGAGAGATTCGTCAAAAACAGGCAACACATCCAACAGGCTTATTTGAATGGAATGGAAAGGCAGCGCCGCTTTAGGGAGGCACTCCAAAAAGGTTTCTCCTTTGAAGAGGCCGTTCATCAAAGCGAGGCTTTAGATAGATCGGACACAACCAGCAGGAAAGATGGCAGAATGAAATTGGGGATCATCGGTAGGCCTTACTGTCTTTACGATCCTTTTCTCAGCCATACGGTCATTAAACAGGTAGAAGAACGAGGTTATCAAATCTGCACAACGGAAGCGGCCAGTGAACAGGAGATTCAAAAAAGCATGGAAAGGCTCCGGAAACGAATCTACTGGTCTTACGGAAAAGAGATGGTGGGTGCAGCGATCCATTTCGGTCAGCTTGAGAACATGGAAGGCCTCATCAATCTGGCTTCCTTTGGATGCGGTCAGGACTCCTTCAACTTCGAATTGATTCAACACTATACCCGAGGGGAAGTTCCCATTCTTTCCTTAATCCTCGATGAGCCTGTTTCCAAGGTGGGATTCTCGACAAGGATCGATGCCTTTCTGGAGATGATTGCCCGAAGGAAAAGTCGCCCATGAAAATGACCGCCCCATACTTAGGTATGCTTCATCGAGCCTATGGCCCTGTTCTCGAACAGGCAGGGGTGGAAATCATCTATCCGCCCAAACCGACCAAGAGGACCCTCGACCTCGGAACGAAGCATGCCCCTGAATTTGCCTGTTTTCCATTTAAGGTAACCCTCGGGAGCATGATCGAGGCCCTTGAATTGGGAGCTGATACCATTTTCATGATCGGAGGGTGGGGGCCCTGCCGCTTCGGTTATTATGATGTCATCCAAGAACTGATTTTAAAAGATTTAGGCTATCGGTTTGTCATGGGAAGCGCCAATAACCCCGATGCGCTTAAGGACATGGTTGATCTAATGCAGAAGATATCAGGATTGAGATCGAAAAGGAGGCTCTATCATATTTTCTTCTCAATCCTGATTCGATTGTGGATTCTGGATGAGGTGTTGAAAAAGTATTACCAAACCAAACCGTATGAAGCGATGGTAGGAGAGAGCGATCGTATCTTGGAAAGGGCATTTTCTCTAATCGAGAAGAGCAATTCCATCCGTCAACTGTTCAAATCGTTCATCACCACCCTTTTGGGGTTTCGAAGGATGAGAAAGAAAGAGGGGATTCGTCCACTTCGAGTGGCTATGGTAGGAGAGCTTTTTACTGTTTTAGATCCATCGGCTAACTTTGAGATCGATCAATGGTTGGCGCGAAGAGGGATCGAGGTGATTAAATCGGTATGGCTGAGTGATTATGCCAATGATCGGTTTCGCTTTAAGCCCTTCAGGAGAAATCAATTTAAACTCTCCTCAAGATATGCACGACCCTATCTCCGTTTTCATGCAGGTGGGGAGAGCATTGAGTCGGTAGGAAAGGCGGTTTACTATGCCCAAAATGGGGTCGATGGAGTAATACACATTTTTCCTTTTACCTGCATGCCTGAGCTGGTGGCCCAGACCATTCTGAGAAAGGTGCAGAAGGACTTGCATATTCCCATTCTCACCTTGATCATTGATGAACATACAGCCATTGGTGGAGTGGAGACCCGATTGGAGGCTTTTATTGATCTCTTGGAGAGAAGGAGAAAAAGCCGCTGATCGGTAAACAACTCTTTTTTCCTTACCTCTTTTCTTAAGGAGAAGGTCTCCTCTTTTTTAGGAAGAGATAGGTGAGGGCCCCCAGGACGAGAAGGACGACAAGAATTGCGGCAAGGGGAATCCAGGTGACAAAGGTGCCTCGCGAGAGAAGACGAACCGGGTTCCAGCTCGGTTCTTTTATGATTCTTCCAAGTTTACCTCTGTATTTGTCGGGTATGTCCGGAATTCCATCTCCATCCTTATCCGGGAAACTCCTCACATAATCCATCAGCACCAGCCACTGTTTCAGTTCTTGGATTCCAGGCTTCTCTTTGTCGCTATCGGCCCTCAAAGGCAGAAGAAGATCGAAGGGGTTGCCTTTGGGTTTCTCAGAGAGGACAGGGTTCCCCTGACGGTCCTTGGGGACAATGTTGAGAATGCCATAAGTAAAGCGACCCACAAAGCTGATGAACGTTGCATTATAAAGATTGGTGGCAACTCTGTAGAGGGCCTTGTTTGACTCGGAATAGTCGAGTGGACGAAACCCCTCTTCCTCACTTCCGATGGCAATGTCAGTCACCCTGTCAAAGATCATCCGGTTGGGATTATATCTGAACTTTAATCCTGATACCTGAAGAAAGAATTTTTTTCCCTTCATCGGGTAGATGCTCGTTACTACCTCGAGGATCTTCTTAACCTCATGCCCATGGAGATAGCAGGTGATGATCGGGTATCCCATACTGTCGTCCCCGCGGCTGATCCCAAGAGGGATGATGCGGAAGAGATCGCATACTGCGATCGCACCGGTCTTTCCTTTGAGAAGATCGTCCCGGATAACTCCGTTTGATTCAATGGCAACGACAACCTTCGTCACAGGATCCTTTGGATCGTAATCGATTTTATTCGTCGCCCAACGCATTGAGTCGGTAATCAAGTTGCCGAGATTCGATTCGTCGGTGGTCAGGATCAGGTCAAAATCGGTCTTAGCCATGACCTTATGAAAAGTGAGACCATGCTCCTTAAGAACACTCTGCTCAATGAGGTTGATAGAGGATTCGATCATCTTTTGAATTTTTTCGTCGCCCTGAATCCGGTCGTCCACCTCAACCAGAGTATATTGCTTTAATGTAAGCCGGCCCTTCTCATAGGCAAGATCGAGAACGCCGACATTTCTTCCATAGGCATAGGCTTGAACAATCAGGGTCTCGTTGACCCGAATGGGCTGTGTGAGCCTGGTATGGGTATGACCGCTTACAATAATATCAATGCCAGAAACTTCTTTGGCTAACTGTTCATCTTCAGACCGTGACTTTTTCTCCGAGAGTCCGCTATGAGAAAGACAGATGATTAGATCTACCTTCTCTTTCTCTCGCAAGATCTTCACCATCTCCCGTGAGATGTCAATGGGATTTTTAAACTTGACTGGCCTGGCAAAGGGAGCCACTTCGGCTGCATCCTTTCCCATGATTCCAAAAAATCCGATTCGGATTCCTTGTATCTCTTTTACCGTGTAGGGTTTAACCCATCCTTTTTTAAAAATCTCCTCAAGCGTGTCGTCCTCAGGGTTCTCATGGCTAAATATGGCGCTCGAGAAGACGATCTCCGGTATTCCGCCTTTTTGTTGGGCAGAGGTGATGATACGCGCCAATCCTTTTGGCATCAGGTCGAATTCGTGATTTCCGAGCGTGATCACATCGTAACCCATCTCTTTCATCAGACGGAGCTCGATCCCTTCCTCACGGGAGATCATGTGGAAAAGGGAACCCATGAGAAAGTCTCCTGCATCCAAAACCAGGGTCGGATGGTTCCGCTTCGATTTCTCCGACTGGATGAGAGTGGCTATCCTTGCCCATCCACCTAGGGTCGCATCGTCTCCGGTCTTTCGGGGTGAATAGTCGAGATTCGGTGAAAGGCCGAGAAGATGGGAATGGAGGTCATTGGTATGGATGATGGTCAAACGCTTTTCTTCTCCGTAAAGAAGGGTGGGGAGTAGAAGCAGAATGATCACCGGTATGATTAAACATTTTTTAGCCTTTTCCATGTTCGCTCCTCTGGTTTGGATTGGATGGCGCCAGTACCCTGATCGTTTCACTTCCAATCGTGCATTCGGCAGGGAGTTTCCCAGCAGGCTCGCCATCGGCAAACAGATCTCTTTCTTCATCCGAGATGATCTTTATCTTTCTGCCGGAAGCCATCATGATTCTCGGATGGGTGATGTGAGTTCCTTTGAAGACCTTTGGAAACTGTCTTAGCAATTCCGGTTTAGAAATTTCTTTAACGATGCAAATATCGAGCACTCCATCATCCATGATGGCCTGTGGGACGATTTTCATGCCTCCTCCGTAGAATGGGGCATTGGCAACCGAAACCATCATTACGCGCTCTCTCAAGGTCTGATCATCAATGGTAATTTCAACCTCAAAAGGCTTAAAACTCTTCAACGCCTTCAGGACACAGATGATATAGCCCAGCGTCCCACCGAAATAGCCCTGATGGTCATTGGCCAACCGGCTGACCTCTCCATCAAAACCGACATAAGCAACAGCGACAAAAGGGGTCTGCTGGTTGATGCTTGGAAGGTCGAGTTTACGAAAAGATGGTTTGGATAAGAAAGAGCAGTTACTCTTCAAATCCATGGACAGACCGATATTCCGGGCAAAATCGTTGCCCCGGCCACAGGGAAGGTAACCCAAGGGAAGGCCAGTTTCTGCAATGGCAGAAAGGGCTTGATGGACCGTCCCATCCCCTCCGGAAAGCAGGATCGCCTCAATTCCCTTGGAAGGAGCTTTTACAATTTCTGAGTGCATCTCCTCTGGAGATTTTGTAATAATGTATATAAATTCATGATTGGATTCAGAAAGCCACCGTTTGATTTTGGGTAAGAGACGGAGGGTTTTCCCACCTCCTGCCACGGGGTTGACGATCACCAATATTCTCATCTTAACCCTGCTTTCTCTTGTTTGGCTCTTCTCATCACGAAGAGGTAGAAGTAGAGAAAATTGACGATTCCTGTGAATGAGAGGCAGAGAAACATCATCTTGAAATTGGTCAATCGGAGAACGACCCCCATAATCACAGCGCCTAACCCCACACCTAAATCAGAGAGGGCAGTGAATGTTCCGAGGGCTGGCCCCCGGGAGGAGCCGGCAAGATCGATCGCATAAGCCACGAATGCCGGAAAGGCAAAGGCATTTCCAGCTCCCCAGATAACAGCCACCAGAATAAACATGGGTATTGTCTTCGAAAAGGCAAGTATGAGCGTTGCCATAATATAGGTAAGAAGACAGGGAAAGATCACTTTCTCTCTGTTGTAGAGGTCGAGTACCCTTCCCCCAAACATCCGGCCCAGAATGAGCATGATGGCAAATGTTGCAAAGAAGAGACCCGGATTTTTCATCCCATTCTCGAGGGCATAAAGAGGAAAGAAAGCGGTCAATGCGCCCCAGATGATATGGGTAAAGAAGGCCAGGATGGCAGGTGGAAGGGCCTTACGGGAGAGAAAAGAACGATCTTCCGAAGTGGAGGATTCCAGGAAAGGGATTTCCCTCTTGACGAGTTGTGTGGTGAGGATCATGGAACAAAAGCAGAGAGCCGTGCAGACCAGAAAGAGGATTGTGAAATTGAAGTTATTAATTAAAAACATCCCCAAGGAGGGTGCCAGCGCAAAAGCGAAATTGAAAGCCAGAAAGAAATAACCAATGCTTTGCCCCCGGTGGGCCTCCGGACTGATATTGGCGATGAAGGTGGTTGAGGCCGTATAGAAGAGTGCAAACCCAAATCCGTGTAGGACCCGAACCATGAGAAAGGGCCAGAAAGGAAGTAGAAAGATATAGGCGATGGCGCAGAGCAAAAAGAGGAAAGCGCCTGCGAGCATAAAATTTCTTTCTGGAGTCCTGAGGAGAGCCCTTCCCACAAAAGGTCTCAGAAGGAGAGAGGAGACGCTTGAAGTTCCAATCAATAGGCCGATTTCGGTTTCTGGCGTATTCAGTTTTGAGAGGTAGATAGGCAGGGTGGGAACGAGCATGAAGAGCCCGGCAGAAAAACATAATTGAGCGGCAAACGTGAGAAGAAAATCTCGGTTCAGTATCTTGTGAAGAGTCATGATGTTGCCATTGTAATTGGATCGGGTCTTTTTTGCAAAGGGGTTTTTGTGCAATGCCTCATTGAAACGTGGATGAATAGTGCAATACTGACGATTTTCCTATTTGATAGGCTTCTGTTATAATCACTTCCATCTCATTGAACGGGTGTTAAGGTCTTTTATTAATGCGGAAGCGGATACTCAAAGCCATTGCCCTTCTCTGTTTTCGTCATCACCAAAAGGTCCTTCTCATCTTTCTCGGCCTCTTTGCGATGGCCTTTCTTTTGACTGGCCGTCTAAAGTTCGATCCCGATTTCTTGAAACTCTTTCCCGCTGAAAAGGGTCCAATCAAACTCTACATGGAACACCTAAAGGAGACAGGGACTTTTGACCTCCTTTTCATCCTCCTCGAGAGACCCGAAGGGGTTTCACTCCCGGAGTTCATCGATTCAGGGATAAAGATTGCAGAAGATTTGAAATCACTCGACATATCGGGGCAAAAAGCATTTAAAAGTGTTCGGTACCAGAAGATAGAACCCGAGGATCTGGACAGAGCCAAGTCGGCCCTGACCCTTTTTCTCTCTCATCCCTATCTTTTCCTCAATGAAGAGGATATTCCGAAATTACAAGAACGATGGAGTGGGGAAGCGATCAACAACCAGATACGAAAAAACCGCCGCCTCCTCATCAGCCAAGCCTCATTTGCAATGAAAGATCTCATCCGGATCGATCCTCTTGAGATGCGATGGCTCTTCATGGAGAAGTGGCGACAGGGGGTGAAGGGCATGACGTTCGATGAGTCAAGCCCTCTCTTTCTCTCAAAAGACGCAAAAGCCCTGTTGATTATTGCCGAACCTGCTAAACCGGCAACGGACCTTTCTTTCTCCTACTCCTTGATGGAAACGTTAAACCGATTTGCCTCCTCCCTAACACAACAAGAGGTCCTAGTTTCTTTTACCGGAGCCCATCCCATCGCCACAGCCGAATCAAAGACGCTCCGATTCGATATGCAGACTTCTTTAATCCTCTCGCTCATTCTGGTCCTTCTGCTCTTCCTCTTCGTTTATCGAAGATGGATCACCCTACTCTTTGTCGGCCTGCCATTGCTCGGTGGAATCCAGTTGACTATGGGTATCGCCTCCCTCACATTGGGAAGCCTGAATATTCTCACAAGCGCATTTGCTGCGATTCTGGTGGGTTTGGGAATCGACTTTGCC
>CAKZKY010000089.1 GCA_937124575.1 uncultured Pseudomonadota bacterium
TATTAGGCTATACAAAATAGATTATATTTACCAATAAAATCAATTGGTTCTAAAAAATTGGCGAAAGTCAGGTAATACTATGGCCATAGCCACCCATTGCCATCGTTTTAGTAATGCAATCTTTTTCCCCGTGGGTGGGGCTACTTGAACTTCGGGTTCTTTAGGTACGTGCTCAATAGACTCTGGTTTCTTTTCTTCTTTCTGTTTAAGATTTGCAATAAACCTCTCCCATGCCTCTCCGTTCTGGACTCCCTCATAAAGGATTACAACATCATTTAAACTTGCTCCAAGTTTATCAATCGAAAACCTTAACCTCACATTCTCCTGGCTCCCTTTGTACTCAAATAGATTAGCCCAACTGTCTTTTTCAGCCTCCGTAAATTGATACGTTTTTCCCACTCCATTCTCCAACTCTTTCTTTCGTCCAATGACCTTGAAAAGCGGCCCATTTTCAAGGTACGGCAGAGCATCTTTCCATTTCCTGTAAATCCTCGGAAGCAGATGCTCCTTATCCGATGATCCGGCTGATCCTCCGATGGTTTCGTTAATTAGGGCAAGAGGATCAGAATGATCCTGAAGGGGGATGGAGGTGATTTTCCCTAATTTTTTCATCTCGTTGACGACAAGGGCGATGCGATGACCGCAAGGTAAAACATCTGCGAAGGCGAATCGAAATGAAGGGTCAATTCGGTTTTATGCTTGAGATGAATGTGGAGTTTGAACTGATTGGGGTCGATTGTTACGGCTTGCTTGGCCATCCATTTTTCGGCCCCGATTGACTTAGCAGATTTTCAGTAATTTTAAAGGGTTTAAATATCAACAAAAAAGTTTCACGGTTTAAACCGTCAACCATTATATACCAAATTTAAAATCAAGTAAAATTTTTATGAAGAGAGGTTCTTCAAGAGTAGACTGAAAATCCCAAGGTAAAGCCTCTAAAAGGATTACTTCTTTCAGGGGTTTCCTTACCAATTCAAAAACTAAAAAAGGAGGACGACTATGAAGAAATCTATTTTGATTTTAGGGTTGAGCTTAGTTTTATTGGTTGTTTTTGGATCAGATGTCATAGCACAAACGCCCAAAGAAGGGACCGAATCAACCACTACATCCTATTACGTCACATCAAAAACCGTCCCCCCTGGGAGAGGGGCGCGGTCACATGACTTATGAAGCTATTGGTGTGACCATCAGCGACACAGGGGAAGGTCTATTTCACAGAGCCACGGTCCGTGCTCTCGGTAGTATGACTGTCGAGAAAGAAGTTTACAATGATGACAGAGCTTATGGGATTTATAATTTAGTAAACGGAGACAAGGTGTTTTTTACCGTAGCAGTTGCAGGGAAATTAGGAGATATTGGCAAGGGGACTGTCACACTTATTGGAGGCACCGGAAAATGTGCAGGTATTCAGGGCAGTTATGAGGTTACCAGAAATCCGTTGCGTCCGGCCATGGAGGGAATCAGCCAGAGTTATATTAAAGCAAAAATTCAATATAAGCTGCCCTAAACCGAAGTTCCCCCGCAAAAACGGGTTAAAAATGGTGTTATCTCGTTGGATTTTCAAGGAAAATAAGTTGCAATTGGC
>CAKZKY010000090.1 GCA_937124575.1 uncultured Pseudomonadota bacterium
AGAGGGTTAGGGTGAGGGGGAAGAAAGTTATTGAGGAATTGAATATACACTTTTTTCAAGGATTAGGGAAGCGGAAATCTTTCTATTGAGGTAATGTTTCAATGAAGGTATATTAACCTTAATTGAGATGAGCTACCCGAAACGATTCTGGATCATTCTTTTCACCATTCTGTTCGTCTTTATAGGATCATACAGGGTATATGGTTTTCAGCATCCCTGTTGTCCGGAGGATTCGGAACTTTCCTATTATCTTAACCCAAAACCCGGCCAGAAGTTTCAGTATCTGGTTCGATATGAGACCTTTTTCTCGACCATCTTGGGAAAAGAGAAGGGATATTTCATCATCTTGCCGGAGGAGTTTTATCAAAATCCAAAGGCAAAATATCCGATCCTCTATCTACTGCACGGTTATAATTTTCACCGGAGGGGTTGGAGCTGGAAGGCAAAGACCCAAAAAGAGGCGAGGAAGATCCTATGCCAGGTAAAAGAGGAAGAATACCACTGGCTCCTTCATGAGGATATTGCACTCATTGCCTATGCGATGATGGATTCGAGGAACCGGACCTATCGCGATCTTGAAAGATCTCTGGAGGATCGTTTTGAAGAACTTTTGAGGCATGGAGGGCTTAGCAAAGAGGATTATCATCCCAACGAGATTGCCCAATCCATCGTTTCTCATAACCTTCTCGCTGACAAACATTTAGATGCCCTATTTCATCCTATTCAAAAGATGATCATCGTCCTTCCGGATGGGGACAATGGTTTCTATACAGACGAAAATGAAGGGAAAAGACTTTTCCCTGAGGTGAAGGATCAAAGGGGTTGTGATGGTTTTAGCACAGAAGAATATCTGAATTATTCCCTCATTCCGTTTTTACGGATGAAACCAGGCGCTCTCGGGAAATACGAGTCCTATTTTCTTGAACTTCTGAGATATATCGAGGGGGAATCCACATACAGGCAGAGACTTCTCCCCTTGAGAGGTATTGGTGGCATGTCCATGGGGGGATTTGGGGCAATGAAATTAGGATTAAAATATCGACACCTTTTCCAATCGGTCAGCAGTCAGAGCGGGCTTCTTGACATCGGACTTCTCAGCGACCCGTGGACTCTTAAGATGGTCCTGCCTGAATTTTTAGAGGTTTTCGGGCGTCTTGAGCCCAAAAAACTTCCTCCCAGCTCTTCTCTTGATGTGAAACATATTCAATCAAATAATCCCGTGAGCCTGCTGAAAGAGCAGGGGATGGGTCAATTGCCCGGCTGGATCTACTTCGATTATGGCGAAAAGGAAGGGTATTCCTGGATTGTGGATGGAAATAAAAAAGTTGAAAAGATTTTAGGAGAGAAAAGCCATGCCATTCCCGCCCAGCTCTTTAATGGAAATTCTGAGCATAACTATCAGTTCTGGCGAAGCCGTTCTGCTAATATCCTCCAACATCACTCCGAAACACTCAAAAAAGGGGTGAACACGAAGTGAAAAGGAAAAATCACTGTTCCATTAATAACCGGTCCAGTTTCTCTTTATCAATTCCCATCCTTTCCCATGCCTCCATATAAACGGGCCTGCCTCTCTCGTCATAAGGATCCACGAGGATTTTTCTCAAAAAGAAAGGAGAATTACGGATGTGACAGTCCCTGCATCCCCTTGCGCCAATAGCGAGAGAACCAGAACGTACATTGTGGTTGAGTGAAACATCAATGGACTGGGCCTGATCATGCTGGATTTTTTCAACCCCTCCTTTTTTGTCAAGCCGGTAGAGAAATCCTCCCTTGATTAAAACAGGGGAGTTTGAAATGGGGTTCCCAAAGCGATCTTTACTTCTGGCAAGAGCGATCAGAAAGAGTCTGATCTCATCGAGGGAGTTGACCTCAGGCGTTCCATCCCCATCATCATCTTTGAGAGGAGGTTTTTTCAATTCTCTGATCTTCCAGAGCGGAATGGGTTTGACCACATTGGCTTTTTCATCGAGATCTCCCCAGTAAATGGCAATGGCAGGTTTCACAGGGATGATTTTTCCTTTCACATCCCTGAAAGCAGGGTACCAGATTTCCGGCCTCAGGTTGACATGGGCGGGTTTTGGATGGAGGGGGTCATGGGATAGATATTTTGATGTCTCATGAATCTGGGCCTCTCCACTTGAATAATCATACACGAGTTCTGTAGACATTGATCGGTAAGGGAGATGGCAGGTCTGGCACGCAATTCTTCGCAAATGTTTGGGAGAGAAGGGATGCCTATATCTTGGGGCTCTTCGGTCTTTTCTTTTGTAATGGCAGTCCTCACAGGAGTTCATGGT
>CAKZKY010000091.1 GCA_937124575.1 uncultured Pseudomonadota bacterium
GTAGCAAAAAGAAAGAAAGCTACGACGACTAACCTTTAACCTAGATCACACACTGTGATCATTATACCAGGAGGTAAATTATGAATTCAGTAATTGTCCTGATCATCGGTTTCATCGTTTTTTTATTGGCTACCGTATCTATGCTAAGTACATCGACACTAAGATAGTTAAGGCTGATCCTAAAAAAGCCACTCCAGCCAAAATGTATATGGATGGGGTGGATTTCATGCCCACCAGCAAGAACATACTCTTTGGTTACCAATTTAAATCGATCGCTGGCGCTGCACCTGTCATCGGTCCAATCATAGCTATTCAATGGGGATGGCTCCCTGCCTTATTATGGATCATAGGGGGTGCATTCTTTATTGGCTGGGTTCAAGACTATTCAAGTGCTATGGTAGCGATGAGGAAAGAAGGATCCTCTTTTGGAGGATTGAGCTATAAGTTAGTTTCACCCAGGGCCAGGGTGATCCTTCTGTGTTTCATTTATTTCTTTCTCCTTCTTGTTGCCGGCGCTTTTGGTAATGTCGTTGTGAGCGCAGCAATAGGGCAAAAAAGCTCTCCCATGGCTTGGCTTCTCCTCACTCTAGGTGGAATTCTTGCTGGGCAGATGATCTATCGCTGGAAGAAAGATATAATCCTAACGACGGTTGTCTGTGTGTTGATCGCCTTGTTCGGAATATTTCTCGGAACGATTGTTCCGTCTGATAGCATTCTTGGAGCGGACGTTGCCAATAGCCGTCCCATATGGGCAATTCTTACTTTAATCTTCTGTTACTTTGCTGCAGTTTTGCCCATCTGGAGATTTGCCCTTCCCATTAACTACGTCGCCTCCTACATTATCTTCCTGGGACTTTTCTTTGGGATCATTGGGGTATTTATACTTCACCCCAATTTTACCCTTCCTGCATATACAGGATTTACTATCCCAATCGGTCCGATTTGGCCCATCATGTTTGTCACTATTGCCTGTGGAGCTATTTCGGGTTGGCATAGCATCGTTTCCAGTTCTGGAACAGCCCGACAGTTAGAATATGAGACCGACGCCCGTCCTGTTGGGGGAGGAGTGATGTTTGTAGAGATGATGCTTGCCCTATTCGCTTTAGTAATTGCCGGAACGATCTTTGCGTCTTCCTCTGAATACGCTGCCGCATTAGCAAAAGGTCCTATCGGAGTTTTTGCAGCGGGTGTATCTAAATTCTTAGGCGCATTAGGTTTACCTGCAGCGGTTGGAAAATCATATGGTGGTGTGATGTTGATTGTCTTGGCTGTGACCATCCTTCAACTGGTTATCCGATTTATGCGCGTAGCTACTTCCGAGCTGTTAGGTGATATTAATCCGATCTTTAAAAATGCGCATGTCGGTACTATCATTGCGAGCCTTCTCACACTCATACTGGTCTTAACAGGATGGTGGCAATATCTGTGGATACTTTTTGGAGGGGCCAATCAATTAATGGCGTCTATGGCTCTGTTAATCGTGACCGCATGGTTAATGTCAGAAGGAAAGTCCTATGCATGGACCTTTTATCCAATGATCTTTATGTTTGTCACCACTGTGGCTGCCCTTCTGTTTACTTCTTATAGCTTACTTCGAAAGGTGTTTACAGGAGCAGTCAAAGGAGAGGCACTGATAGGAAATACCCTGATGGGTTTTGTTGGGTTCTTCCTCGTTATTGCTGCGATCATTCTCGCAGTAGAAGGAGTAAAAGCTTTTACCAGGTATCGGGCCATCAAGGTACAAGAAGCTCCAGCGAAAGCGTAAGGGGTGCGCAAGGCGTAAAGCGTTAAGTGTAAGGTGAATTCCCTATTTCCGGATAGATCCTTCCCCTCTTTTACTTTGCGATGACCACGCAGTCTCTTGGAGACGGTGACGTAATTGCCAGAGAATGGAAGAGGCAGTCAGGTTCCCGGCAGGCAGGCAAAGATTTAGAATGTGGGTCTTTTAGAGAATGGGAAATCGTTGCTTCCATAAAACCAAATCTATCCATAAGGTTGACACACATAAATCCAAACATTTAAAGGTTACCGCTCTAAATCTTTGGGAGGCGACCTGCTATTCTTTGAGAGGCCGCCTCCCTCAAGGTCCCTACCCGACCGCCTCTTCCATTTTAAAAAGTCGGGGTTTCACATATTACGACACAATCTCTTGATGGGGGAGGGGAGAAGCTGGGGGAGAGGAGAATGTCTTTATGACAGAAGAAAAAAAGAAGAGGGGTGGATTTTTTCAGGCGGTTAAAGAATTTGTCTATGGGGTTGCAGCTCACGACTCAGCCAGGTTTGCCCTGAAGACCAGAGCGAGTATGGAACACCTCTTCATCCTCATTACCATGGGAGATATGTTGGGTGTCCCGATCCTACCTCCATACTATTCTTTGAGACTATTGCCTTACGTCGTCCCTCAGATTTCCACCTGGAAACGAAGGATGTTGAGAGAAAAAGATTTTACAGATGCGCTGGCATAGCCCGATAAATTTGAGGCACGAAATCCGTAATTCGAAACATTTTAAATTATTAAGATACAAAATGAAACATGATTCTGTGGATTTGAATATTCGAAATCCGGATTTGTTTCGGATTTCGAGTTT
>CAKZKY010000092.1 GCA_937124575.1 uncultured Pseudomonadota bacterium
TTTTAAGAGACGAATTAATCGAGAGGGTATGCATACATTTTAAAGAGATTTTTCCAAGGGATTGGGAAGTAAGGAGGCCGGAGGAATTATAGATAAGCACTAAATTCCAAGCACTAAATACCCAATAGGCTCCAATTACCCAATCTCAGACCTAAACCTCTTTAGATCATTCGGAATTTGAATATTATTTGGGATTTGAAAATTGGGATTTGGAATTTAGGTGAAGAGCACCGTTTGATTCCATAGTGATATCTAAGTTGGGAACGCAAATGAACCCAAAGAGAGTGATTATCATCGGTGGTGGGCCGGGTGGCTATGTGGCGGCCATCCGGGCGGCTCAATTGGGAGCTAAAGTAACCCTGGTCGAGAAGGAAAAGGTGGGTGGGACATGTCTTAATCGGGGCTGTATTCCAACAAAATCCCTTCTTCACGATGTTGGTATTCTCCGTTCTCTCAAAAGTTCTCCTATCTTTCAGCACTCTTTGATTGACGCCTTTGGCCTTCTTGAACCGATGATGGAGCGGAAAGAGAAGGTTGTGCAAGAATTGGTTAAAGGAGTGGAGATATTACTTGAATCTCACCGAGTCAACCTGAAAAAGAGTCGAGCTGATCTTCTCAGCCCGAACCGGGTGGTTCTCCTCGACGGAGAAGAGAAAAATGGGATTCTTGAAGCCGATGCCACCATCCTTGCTCCTGGATCAAAATCAAAGTCCCTTCCTCAGATTGCTATGGATGGAAGAAGAATCATCACCAGCGACGAAGCCCTGGAGATCCAAAAAATTCCAAAGGAGATGTTGATCATCGGAGGAGGATATATCGGTGTTGAGTTTGCGACACTCTATCACGCTCTCGGTTCAAAAGTGACGATTGTGGAAATTCTTGAAAATATTCTTCCCGGCCTGGAGGGAGAATTGGTCCGGAATCTCAGACGGTTTCTGGAGAGAGATGGGATAAGGATTTTTACCCAATCCTCTGTTGAAGAGATTCAAGAAGGTGAGGAGGGGTTAAAACTCATGGTAAAAACCCAGAAGGGATTCCAGGAGATTCATGCAGAGAAATTACTCGTGGCTGTTGGAAGGGAACCCAACTTGGAGTTAAGTTTTTCAGAGGCGGGCATTGAGACTTCTCCAAAAGGCATCAAAGTCAATTCCCGAATGGAGACAACCTGTCCTGGTACTTATGCAATCGGCGATGCTACCGGAGGAATCATGCTTGCCCATGTAGCCATGGAGCACGGGGTAGTGGCTGCAGAGAATGCGATGGGAATGGAAAAGACAATAGGAGATCAACCTATTCCTCTCTGCATCTTTACCTATCCTGAAGTGGCTTCCGTCGGCCTCACCGAGAGAGAGGCAAAAGAAAGAGGCACAATAAAAATCGGGCGATTTCCCTTTCGGTCGAACCCGAAAGCTCTAATCTCAGGAGAGATCGATGGTCTGATCAAGGTGATTGCCAGCCAGGACAATGATGAGATTCTGGGCATTCATATTATTGGAGCTGAAGCAAGCCTTCTCATCTCCACTGCTTCCACGATGATTGGGAATAGATTGAAAGAATTTACGCGATTTATTCAAGCCCATCCCACAATTCCTGAAGCTCTAAAAGAGGCATGCCTCGATGCAGATGGCCTGGCCATTCATCTTCCCAAACCATTACGAACAAAGGCATAAGGCAGAGGGCAAAGAGCGGAGAGCATAAAACAGTTTGTTCTCAAGATGGTCAATGCTAATTGGTAAATTGGAAATTGAAGACTTTGAAAAAACCTCCTTGGCTTAAAAAACGAATTCCTCCTTACCAGAATCTTCTTAAAGTGAAAGCTCTTTTAGATAAAGAAGGGCTTCACACCGTTTGCGAGGAGGCACGATGCCCTAATCTCGGGGAGTGCTTTTCACAGGGCACGGCAACCTTCTTAATTCTTGGAGATATCTGTACAAGGGATTGCGGATTCTGTGCTGTCCGGCACGGAGCACCTGCACCACCTGTTGAAGAAGAACCAGAACAAGTTGCCAGAGCGGTCCTGAAGATGGGCTTGCGTTATGCAGTGCTTACCTCCGTGACTCGTGATGATCTGCCCGACGGGGGAGCTTCCTTCTTTGCCAAAACGATTCGAGCCATTCGGGATCAAGATCAACAAATCAAAATCGAAGTTCTCATTCCTGATTTCAGGGGAGATTTCTCTTCTCTTAAGCTGGTACTTCAAGCCGCTCCCGATGTCCTCAATCACAATATCGAAACCATCCCTCGGCTTTATTTAGAGGTCAGGCCTCAGGCTGATTACGAGAGGTCTCTCGATCTACTAAAACGATCGAAAAGCCTCTCTCCTCAAATCCCTACCAAATCGGGATTTATGCTCGGATTGGGTGAAACACGACAGGAAGTCATCGAACTCATGGAAGATCTCAGAAAAGCGGGCTGCGAGCTCTTAACGATCGGTCAATACCTCCAGCCCCGTCCGGATCGGCTTCCTGTCGAGAGATATATTCCTTTGGAAGAATTTGACAATTTTCAAAAAATAGGAATGAAGATGGGTTTCAAAGCCGTCGCCACAGGCCCCTTCGTCCGAAGTTCCTTTCATGCCTCAGAGATGTTCAAGAAACGATAGACGACAGACGGGGGTCGATAGACGAAAGAGAAGAAATAGGAAGTGGGTGTATGAAGAGTGGAAAGTGGTGTGAGAAAATGTCTCTTAAATATGTTGCAAACATTCTTGTTTTCCTATTAATGACCGTTTCCTGTACCCTCAAGGAGACTCAACCACCTCCAATTGTTCAACCTGCTGCTCAACCACCGCCGAAGCCGGCAAAGATCGCGTTGGTGCTTGGGGCAGGAGCATCCAAGGGATTTGCCCATGTTGGGGTGCTCAAAATTCTCGAGGCCCATCGAATTCCCATCCACATGATCGTCGGAACCAGCGTGGGCAGTGTTGTTGGAAGTCTTTATGCATTCGGGCTCAATGCTTTTGACCTACAGAGGTTATCCTTTTCCATAGAGCAAAAGGATATTGTGGATCTGACTATACCTGAGAATGGTTTTATCAAAGGAGAGAAACTGGAAGAATTTGTTAATAAGATATTGAAAAACACATCCATGGAGAAGTTGAAAATCCCTTTTTACGCAGTCGCCACAGAGATCCAGGACGGTCAGGAAACCGTCTTTGGTAGAGGGAATACAGGGCAAGCTGTGAGGGCAAGCTGTTCCATCCCTGGCATATTCAGACCCGTTAAAATAGGAGATAAGGTCTATGTGGATGGCGGTGTGGTCAGTCCTGTCGCAGTGGAAGCAGCAAGACGATTGGGAGCTGATGTGGTTATTGCCGTGGATATCTCAGCCGGAGCAGACCGGACCCCTCCCAACAATACCATCGAAACGCTTCTTCAGTCGATCAACATCATGTATTCAAAACTTGCCGCCATACAGCTTGCACGGGCCGATGTGGTTATCCGGCCGAAGGTGGGCCATATTGGATCCGCCGATTTTACAAAAAGACATGAAGCCATCCTCGAGGGAGAAAAAGCAACCATAGAAGTTATGCCAAGGATTCAGGAGATTATTGCACAACTACGATTAGAAGGAAGGTTGGAATAAGAAGCAGTCTTTAAGGGAGGGGAATTGAATGAACAAGGACCAGGACTACCTTAATCTCCTATCCATTTTCCATTACATTGTTGGAGGGATTGCCGTATTGTTCTCCTTTTTACCATTGATTCACATCATTTTAGGAACCCTCTTTCTTTTTATTCCCGAACGCTTTTCAGATTTAGGCCATCCTCTTCCTTGTTTTCTGGGATGGATTTTTATCATCGTCGGTGTTGGATGTATGTTGGTGGGATTAACCTTTGCAGTCTGTATGATCCTAACTGGACGGTATCTTGCCAGGCATAAACATTACATCTTCTGCCTTGTCATTGCTAGTCTCAACTGCCTCTTCATGCCCTTCGGAACAATCCTCGGAGTGTTTACAATCGTCGTGCTCACGCGACCATCCATCAAGGCCCTATTTTATTCTGTTGAGAATTTGGATCTTACGGTGTAATAGGCTTTAATTTAACAAGACGGGAGGCTTTCTGGGAGAAAATTATGAAGAGTTACCGAAAAGAATTGTGGTTTGAGGTGCCGGCTCGCAGGGCTTTTATAAATATTACTCAGGAGGTTGAAAAATGTCTCAGAGAGAGTGGTGTTCGTGAAGGGCTGGTTTTGGTCAATGCCATGCATATCACAGCTTCTGTATTTATCAATGACGATGAAGCTGGTCTTCACCACGACTTCGATGTTTGGCTTGAGAGGCTTGCTCCCCATGAACCAGTAAAACAGTATCGCCATAATGTCGGAGAGGATAATGCCGATGCCCACCTGAAGCGGCAGGTCATGGGGAGGGAGGTCGTGGTAGCCATTACGAATGGCAAGCTCGATTTCGGCCCTTGGGAGCAGATCTTTTACGGCGAATTTGATGGCCGGCGGAAAAAGAGAGTCCTCATCAAGATCATCGGTGAATAATCAGGTATAGGGTGAAGCTTAACTATGGATTTAAACTTCCAAAAGGTCTGAAACATGTCAAATTTCTTTCTTATAGATATCTTTCCTGTGACCAATTCTGAGGATATGGACTTCATCTCCTAATATTGCATAAATGACCCTGTGATC
>CAKZKY010000093.1 GCA_937124575.1 uncultured Pseudomonadota bacterium
GTTCTAATCCCAGGATTCAGAAGTGCAGCCTCTGCTGGGAAAGACTTAAGGAGGGAGAGATGCCGGCCTGTGTGGAAGCCTGCCCGGAAAAAGCATTAACCTTTGGACCCAGGAGGAAGCTGATTGAGGAAGCCAATAGCCGGATCTACAAGAACCCCGGAGAGTATATCACCCACATCTATGGTGAGCATGAAGTGGGAGGAACCGGGTATCTCTATATATCCAAGGTTCCCTTTGAAGAGATTGGTTTTCGGACAGACCTGGGGAACACGGCTTATCCGGAGTACAGCAAAGGCTTTCTCTACTCCGTTCCCCTCGTTCTTCTGCTATGGCCTGCTTTCTTAATCGGAGTGAACACTCTCACCAAAAGAGAAGAAGGGAAGAATAGAAAAGGAGGGGAAAGATGATGAATGAAACAGCCACAGCAGGAGAAATAAAGAGCGTTAAAGATTTTGTGGGCTTCATCCGCAAAGAACTGAAGCCGAAGGGAAAGATCTTCACCCCTTTTAACGTCATTTCCTTTCCGATCATCGTTCTGGGAGTTGTTCTGATCATCTACCGTTTGGCCAAGGGATTGGGTTCCGTCACCAACCTTTCTCAGGAGTTCCCCTGGGGGATCTGGATTGGATTTGACGTGATGGTCGGCGTTGCCTTTGCCGGAGGCGCCTACATCCTTACCTTTGTCGTCTATGTCCTTCGCACGGAAAAGTACCACCCGGTGGTCAGGGCGACCGTTCTCAACGGTTTCCTTGCCTACGTCTTTTATGCCGGCGCCATCTTGCTGGACCTGGGCCGCTGGTGGAACATCGTCAACCCCATCCTGGGAAATAAGTTCGGCGTGAACTCGGTACTTTTCCTTGTTTCCTGGCACTTCCTGCTCTATATGATCTCCCTGTTTATTGAATTCTCTCCGGCGGTGGCCGAATGGCTGGGGTTCAAGAGAATCAGGAAGATCCTCGGTTCCCTCACCGTAGGAGCGGTCATCTTTGGCATTGCGCTTTCCACTCTCCATCAATCGGGTCTGGGAGCGCTTTTTTTAATGGCCAAGGATAAGATCCATCCCTTGTGGTACACCGAGTTTATCCCGGTCCTCTTCTTTACATCGAGTATCTTCGCGGGACTGTCCATGGTCATTTTTGAAGGGACGATCAGCCACAAGGTTTTCAGTCATCAGATTGACGAAAAACATCATGAATCTTTTAATAAGATCGTAGTCGGCCTGGGAAAGGCCTGCGCAGGGGCCCTGTTCGTCTACTTCTTCATGAAGGTTCTCATCTTTATCCACGGCAAACAATGGGCGTATTTGACCACCCCCATGGGATACTGGTTTCTTGTGGAGATCTTCGGCCTGATCCTGCTCCCCTGTTTCCTGTTCCTGCGGGGCGTGCGTTATGAGAATTTAACGATCATCCGGGTAGCGGCCATCCTCTCCATGCTTGGAATCATCATCAACCGGCTTAATATCTCTGTCATCGCTTATAAATGGTACGTGCCATGGAGCCAGAGATACTTTCCATCCTGGATGGAAATTGTGATCACCCTGGCCATCATCCTGGCCGAAGTGTGGGTGTTCAGGTGGATCGTCAACCGGATGCCCGTGATCCGAGAATCGCCCGAATGGGCAAGAGAGGAAAATACTCATGAGGAGAGTTTAACTATCGGAAAGGAGGTCCCCCAATGGAAGGCTTCAGCTATGTAGACATCTTTGCCACCAAACACATTGAGTATCTGCTGGTGATCTGTTTTTTACTGCTCTTCATCCCTTTCTGGAGGCTATTGAACAGGCCTGCAAAAGCCATCTTTGAGGTGGCCGAAAAGATTGTCCCTGCCATCAGTGGATGGTTCAGGCTTCCGGAAGAGCGTTATTATCATCTTGGGCACAGTTGGGCCATTCCCGAAGCGAATCAACAAACGGTGAAGATTGGCATCAACGATTTTGCCAAAAAGCTTGTTGGAAGAATTAATGGGGTCCAGGTCCCCCCTGTCGGCTCAACCCTCCGGCAAGGAGATCGAGGATGGACCTTAAAGGTCGATTCAAAAACGATCGATATGCTTTCGCCGGTTGGTGGGAGAGTGGTCGCTATCAATGAGAAAGTGATCCATTCCCCGGGTGCGATTAATCAGGACCCTTACAATAGCTGGCTGATGGAAGTGGAGGCGCCCAAATTTTCTGTGGATAAGAGACAGTTGCTTTCAGGAAGCTTGGCCAAGAGATGGATGGAAGAGGTGAGAGAAAGCCTCTTATCCAGAATGAATTACAATCTGGGTCTGGTCTATCAAGATGGTGGTTTGCTCGTGGATGGCATGGCAAGAAGTTTAGACCGAGAAAAATGGGATGAAATCGTGAAGGACTATTTTCTGGTAGCCGAAAGATGAGACCAGAAGGGAGGATGGGCGATCAATGGATGACTCCCCTAAGAAGGAAGGATATCCGCTCCTCCCGGAGCAATCCGTCAAATGCATTTGGATGACAGCCGGTTTCATCTCTTATAAACTCTGCAAGTATGATTTGCAGTGTGAGAAATGTCCTCTCGATTGGGAACTCAGGAATCTTTCTCCGACCCCTTCCTGTGATTCAGATGGACCTCCAAAGGAGGTCCATCTGAGAACCGGAGAGGCCGGTCCGCCCCCTCTGTCGGAAAAGGGACTCAAGAGGAGGAGGCAAGAGAGGAGCTTCAACGTTGCTCTTTTAAAAATGTACCCCGGTAAGCAAATGGCTGACATGAACATGAAGGATGGGGAGATTGCCATTAAACATATTAAACCATTCATCGGTCCGTAACCATATCTTCGGCTGGTCAACACCTTTCTTACCCTCCCCTCCTTTTGTTCACCCAGCCCAATTTTTAACATTGATGGACATCCAAGAATGTGGTAAAAGAAATCAGGCGACAGGGATTCATTAAGGGTCCTTTGGCTCATCTGAGAGCCCTTCAGGAGGAAGGCGAGGATGAAAGATAAGACGCAAAAAAAGTTTTTTAAAAAAATCCTGGTCATGCTGGAGGGTGTGAGCTTCAGGAGTTTGAGCTTCAAGCTTTACTGTCTTTTAGCCATCCTGCTAATCGTCTCCTTTGCCGGAATTATGTATTTTAACATCACCTCCTACACCAAGCATATTAATGAAAGCGTGATGCACAGTGCCATTCAGGCCAGTGACATCATCAAGCGATCAACCCGGTACAGCATGTTGAAGAATGACCGGGAACATCTCCAGCAGATTATGACCACCATTGGCCATGAAGAAGGGGTGGAGGGAGTTCGCATCTATAATAAACCAGGGCAGATCTCCTTTTCAGATGATTTAAACGAAGTCGGAACCACGGTGGACATTGATGCCGAACAATGTTTCGTATGCCATAAGAATGTCCCCCGCTGGAACGTTTGGACACACCGAATCGAATCCGCGTCATCAAATCGTCCCAGGGATATCGGGTACTTGGCCTGATCAATCCGATTGAGAATGAACCGGCCTGTTATAAAGGCCCCTGCCATGATCACTCTCCCCAAGATAAGCTCCTGGGCCTTTTAGATGTGAAGCTGTCTTTAAAATCCGTGGATGAGGAGATCGATAAAACGCAGAGACAGATGATCCTCTATTCAAGCCTCATGATTGTGATCACGGTTCTGTTCTTCGGGGGGTTCATTTATAAGTTGGTCCATGTCCCTGTCCGAAAGCTTGCCAAGGGAACCAAAGAGGTGGCCGGTTTAAACCTTGACTATTCTATTGATTTTACATCGAACGATGAGATGGGAGAGCTGGCACGATCCTTTAACCGGATGACCGCACAGCTGAAGGCAGCCAATGAAGCAAATCAGGAATGGTCTGCAATCTTGGAGAAAAAAGTCCAGGAAAAGACCGAGGAGCTGAACAAGGCCCAGGCCCATCTCATCCTGGTTGAAAAGATTGCCTCTCTCGGAAAACTTTCGGCAATTGTTGCTCACGAGATCAATAACCCTTTGTCCGGAATTCTCACCTATGCCAGCTTATGTCTGAAAATCATCCAGGGTCAGCAGCCCCCTCCTTCGACAGAAGAACCTGTTGTCAAATACCTAACGGTGATCCGGGATGAGGCCAGACGGTGTGGCGAGATCGTCAAAAACCTGTTGGTTTTTGCCAAAAAGGATTTTGGAAAATGGACAGAAGAGAGCCTCCACAAAATTATTCACAACAGCATCCAGCTGGTGAAACATAATATGGATTTAAAAGAAATCTCCATGGTTCAGGAATTGGCAGAGGGGAATGATCTCATCTTTTGTGATTCAAGCGGAGTCCAGCAAATCTTCGTCGCTCTGTTTATCAATGCGATCGATGCCATGTC
>CAKZKY010000094.1 GCA_937124575.1 uncultured Pseudomonadota bacterium
GGTTTGGATAAGAGAGGCAAAGAAGATAGTTAGGAGTTCGGGGTTTTGAGCTTGGAGCTAAAACAGTAGCACTCGAACTTATTGATGACGAATAGGTTTGCCCTTAATCAAATGGGGGTGCTACAATCACAAATCACGAGTCACCAATCACCCATCACGGAGTTAATATGAGATACGGTGCGATGAACTTTCCGGTTAAACCCATCCTCAATGAAATCGAAGAGATTGGCACATTGGGTTTCGATTATTTGGAGCTGACCATGGACCCACCAGAGGCGAGTCCCCAGAAGATTCTCTCTCAAAAGAAATCGATCCAGAATCTTCTGGATCGATATAAGATGGGAATTATTGGACATCTCCCCACCTTTGTATGGACATCAGATCTATATGACAGCCTGAGAAAGGCGTCCATCGAGGAGACCTTCAGCGCTATAGAAGCCGCATCTGAACTCGGAATCGAAAAGTTGGTCCTTCATCCCAGTTATATCACAGGAATGGGAAAGTTCGTCATAGACAGGGCAAAGCAGTACGGAATAGAGGCCATTGGAACCATCTTGAAGAAAGCCAATCGCCTTGGCATCACCCTCTGTATTGAGAATATGTTTCCTCAGGCCCTTTTTCTCACCCAGCCACATGAATTCCAAGAGGTTTTTGAAACTTTTCCTGAAATCCGTCTTACCCTTGACATCGGACATGCAAACATCGGAGGGAATCGAAACAGGGCCATCGAATTCATTCAACAATATGGTTGCCGAATCGGCCACATCCATGTAAATGACAATTTCGGTAAAGAGGACAATCACCTTCCGATAGGCGCCGGCATCATCGATTTTGAAAAGGTCATCAAAGGTCTTAAGGAGACCCCTTACGACGAGACCATGACGATCGAAGTCTTCTCCAAAGACAGGGATTACCTCAGGATCAGCAGAGAAAAGATAAAAAAGATGTGGGAGTCTTCGTAACCTATTTGGGATGGCATACGCCCTGATGGAAATTTATCCCGTTAGAAGAGTTTCGCCCCTCTAACGGGATAAAGAAAATAGGTAGCCTCGTTATGGAAGAGTTTATCGAGATCATTGGCGCAAAATCCCATAACCTCAAGAATATTTCCTGCAAAATTCCAAGAGGAAAGATGACAGTGATCACTGGCGTCTCTGGCTCGGGCAAGTCAACCCTTGCCTTTGATACCCTCTTTGCAGAAGGTCAGAGACGTTATATTGAATCGCTCTCCACCTACGCACGGCAGTTCCTTGAAAAGATGGACCGACCCGATGTTGAGGCCATTCATGGGATTCCGCCTGCCATTGCCATCGAACAGAAGAACACCGTGAAAAATGCCCGATCCACGGTAGGCACAGCCTCTGAGATATATGACTATCTGAGACTTCTCTTTGCCAAGGTCGGAGAGGTCTTCTGCCCAGATTGCCAGATCAAAGTATCCGGAGATACGGTGGAGGCGGTCTCTGAAACCATCTTGAATGAATATGCTCAGAAGAAAATCACGATTCTCAGCCCGGTCCAGTTAACTGAAAAAAAAGGAGTCGAAAACCAAATCAAAGAACTTATTAAAGCTGGTTTTTTTCGAATCTGGCAAGAAGGTGAGATGCTGGACCTTACGACCCTCTCCCACTCCTTCTTCCAGAATCGTCAAAATATCTTCCTGCTCATGGATCGCTTCTCATCCGAGGATAAGAACAGGTCACGGCTGGCAGAAGCCGTTTCGACCGGATTCCAGATAGGAGGAGGAAGAGTCGAGGTTGTCGGAGAGGATGGCAAGATAATGGCCTTCAACCAGAGCTACGCCTGCAACCAATGCGGAAAGACATTTAAAGAACCAGAGCCTCTCCTCTTCTCTTTCAATAGTCCGGTTGGGGCCTGCCCAACCTGTCAGGGGTTTGGAAGGGTGATTGACATTGACTGGCAGAAGGTGATTCCAGATCCGAAAAGATCTCTCAAGAATAAACCCTTTGCTCCCTGGAACACACCTGCCTACCAGGACCTCTACGATTACCTCTGGGAGGCTTGCCGTAGGTATCGGATTCCCATCCAAAAACCCTTTCAAGACCTTTCACCCGATCAGAAAGAGATCCTTCTCAATGGAAAAGATGAATTTATCGGACTCAGGGGTTTTTTTGACTGGATGGAGAGCAAACGATATAAAGTCCATTATCGGATTCTTCTCAACAGATATCGAGCCTACATCTCCTGCCCTACCTGTCATGAATCGCGTCTCAAGAAAGAAGCACTCGATGTCCGTCTTGCTGGGAAAAATATCTCTGAACTTTGCAACATGCCCATCTCCGAACTATTGGCATTCTTTTCAAACATTCCTTTAAAACCATATCAGAAAAAGCTGGGAGAGCGTCTCCTTAAAGAGATCCACGATCGGATCAAATTCATGGCGGACGTCGGATTAGACTATGTCACCCTTTCGCGGCAGACCCGCACCCTTTCCAGCGGCGAATATCAACGAATCACTCTGGCAAGGGCATTGGGGTCAGCGCTTACCAACACCCTCTATGTGCTCGATGAGCCCACGATCGGCCTCCACGCAAGGGATACCCACCGCCTACTGAGGACCATCCAACACCTTCGAGATAGGGGAAATACCATTGTCGTGGTCGAACATGACACGGATATCATCCGTTCGGCTGATTCCATCATTGACCTCGGCCCTTCGGCTGGAAGGGATGGTGGCCATGTCGTCTTTTCAGGAGATCTTTCTTCCCTTCTTAAAGAGAGCGACTCCATCACTGCCAAATATTTAAGAGACGGAATGTCCCCAATCCCGGGCAAACCGGTTCGAAAACCTTCGGGATGGATCATCATTCGAAATGCACGTCAGCATAATCTCAAAGGGATTGATGTCCGAATCCCGTTGGGTATGATGGTCTGCATCACAGGGGTTTCTGGCGCAGGAAAGACGACTCTCGTCCATCATGTGCTCTATGCTGGAAGCAAAGTAAACGGACCCTCTGAATTTGAAAAAAGTGCTTTTGGCTCGATTGAAGGATTGGATCAACTCGATGACTTCATCTTGGTCAATCAAGCTCCCATCGGCAAAAGCCTCCGCTCCAATGCCGCCACCTATATGAAGGTCTTCGGTGAAATCCGGGACCTCTTTGCCCGAACCCGCGAGGCAAAGAGAAATGGACTCCAGCCCCGCCACTTCTCCTTTAATACTCCAGGTGGGCGATGCGAAACCTGCCAGGGGGCAGGACTTCAGGTGTTAGAGATGCAATTTTTGGAGGATGTGGTGATTACCTGTGAAGCCTGTGAGGGAAAACGGTTTCGACCAGAGATTCTAAATATTCACTATAAAGACAAAAACATCACAGACATTTTAAATATGACCGTTGATGAAGCCCTTTCCTTTTTCAATGAGTCTCCGAAAATACTCTCCAAACTTCAGATACTCAAAGAGGTAGGGCTCGGCTATCTTACCCTGGGACAATCAACCAACACGCTAAGCGGCGGGGAATCACAACGATTGAAACTCGCCCTGCACATCAGCCATGCCCATTCAGGGAAGAATCTCTTTATCCTCGATGAACCAACCACAGGACTTCATATGGCTGATATCAAACTCCTGATGAACACCTTTGAAAAACTCCTTTCCAATGGACATTCACTCATCATCATTGAACACAATCTTGACCTGATTTGGCAAGCGGATTACATCATTGACCTTGGACCCGAAGGAGGAGAGGCAGGCGGTAGGATCGTAGCAGAAGGAAGCCCTCAAGCAGTCATGGCCTCGCCACAATCGTATACAGGAAAGTTCTTGAAAAAACGCATCCAGACCCCCTAAATCCGAAGCACGAAATCCGAATTTCGAAACAATCTCAAATGACCAAAATTATAAATTTCAGACAACCATTCCGTTTGAAATATTAGGTCATTCGAATTTAGGATTTGTTTCGGATTGGTCCTAATAGGACGCTTCGCCCGATATTCGAATTTCGAATTTTATCCATTTAGACTTCGCTGCGTTGTTTGATACAGCTCAGCATCTGCTCCAAACGCGTCTTATCAAACCCGATCATGACCTCATTGCATGCGGCGATGACGGGGACGCTTCGGGCGCCAGAGATCTTAACCATCTCATCCAAAGCAGCCCGATCTTTCGTCACATCATATTCGGTAAAGGCAAATCCCTTCTGCGAAAGGAACTCTTTCGCCATCTTACAATAAGGTCAAGTTGGGGTCGAATAGACTTTAATTTCCTCTGTTGCCATCCTAATTCCTCCTCGTATAATGTAATTTATTGGTTCTTCGGGGTATTGAGTGGGTAACCTCCCCTTATGTTAAGGGGAGG
>CAKZKY010000095.1 GCA_937124575.1 uncultured Pseudomonadota bacterium
ACGATAGACGATTGACGAGGGAAGAGGGAGGAGAAAAGAGAGAGGACGGAAGTAACCCCCCTTTGTCCCCCCTTAGTTTAAGGGGGGAACAGAGGGGGATATTTGATGGAGGAGGGAGGAGAGGCAAGAGACGAGGGACCCGCCTACACTAAAACTCCAGCGGGCAGGCGAGATACAAGAGAGGGGGTAGACGATCAAATTATAGGATGTGGATTTTATATCAACTTTATACATGAGAGAAATAAACCAGACATATCTGTAACCTATTAAAATTAATTTGAATTTTCCCCTTTCCCATTAAATTCTTTCCCCAATGTCAATTTTTTAAAAAACTTCTTAATTCGAATAGTCTATTTTCAAAGCAAGTGGCTTCAGAGTATCTATAACTTCAGATTATTTCAATAGAATCAATCTGTTAATTCATATGTGGGGAGTAATTCGGATTTATGGTATAATTATTGATATTGATCAGGTTAAGGAGGGATTTTTGCTATGGAAAAAGTGATATTTGGGGGTCTTCTATTTGTTTTTATTTTATCGGGATGTGCTGGTATTCCAACCCATGATGACCTTAACCTTCTGCCGGGAAAGGTGGAAGGGAATCAATTTATCGGAATCCGTTATCCTTTTAAAGTAAGCGTTCCATCAAATTGGAAGATGTCTACAGAATTTCCAGGGTTTTTAAAAGAATTGGGTTATGATGAGCCTGGACCTTCTGATAAGGAGGTAACAGAGTTGTATCTTTATAACCCATCCACTCAATCAACTATTCTGATTGATTTTACACCGGTGAGCCCAAAAGCAAAGTTCAGCCAAGAAAAGATAGAGGGCCTCGTTACAGCGGCGACAGGAGCCTTTAAAGAGGAGCTTGAAGCAGAGTATGGTAAGGGAATTGAAGTACTCATTGGGTCGACAGAACCCATCACCCTGAAAGGTGTCCAGTATGCGGGAAAGAGATATGGAATCTATACCGCTAAGGGAATCAAGAGAGAACAAGGGTGGATTTATGGATTTACTGAGCCCTATCAGCTTTTTATTCTTTACGTTATCCTTGATAAGGAGGGGAGCAACGATCGGGAGGATATAAAAATGATTTTGGATTCTTTTGAAGTCTTTTCGAAAAAATAATTTAACCCTGAAGCAGGGTTTTTTTATCCCATCAATACTTTGGTTGATGGGATATTTTTTTGGCGGCGGTTGATTTTTGAAAGGGAATTTTTTATGGTTAACAAGAAAGACTCGCAAGGATATTTGAAGTTTCCCCTCACCCTTCCCCTCTCCCCAACGAGACTGTGTCGTAATAGGGGAAACTGTAGAAAATGTCATGCCGAACTTGTTTCGGCATCTAACAGAATCAAATAGTGACGAGACCCTGAAACAAGTTCAGGGTGACAAGTTAGTAATTACGACACAGTCTCAAAACGGGGAGAGGGAGGGGGTGAGGGGGGCTGCATTTCGCGGGATTAGAAGAAAATTCTCAGATTTAACGTGCAAGAATCTAATAAGGATAAGGGGGAACGATGGAAATTGTAGAATTAAAGAGAGGAATCTATTGGGTTGGAGCGATTGATTGGAATATAAGGGATTTTCATGGCTATTCGACTTCTATGGGAACCACATATAATGCCTACTTGATTCTGGATGAGAAGAATGTCCTTGTGGATACGGTCAAAGCGCCCTTCTTTTCAGAGATGCTTGGCCGGATTTCGGAGATCATTGAGCCTTCAAAGATTGATATCGTCGTCTCGAACCATGTGGAGATGGATCATTCCAGTTCGATTCCTCAGGTTGTTGAGCGAATCGGAAATCCATTAGTGGTCACATCAGAAAGAGGGCAGAAGGGTCTGGAGAAACATTATAAGAGGCCAATGAATTTTAAGGTGGTGAAGACAGGCGAGGCTATCTCTATTGGACGCCGAAGCCTTGTTTTTGTTGAGGCTCCAATGCTTCACTGGCCGGACAGCATGTTCACCTATATTCCGGAGGATCGCCTTCTTCTTCCCAATGATGCTTTTGGTCAACATATCGCTTCATCCTATCGATTTGAAGACGAAGTCGGGGAGAATGTGATGAAGCATGCGGCAAAATATTTTGCCAATATCCTCTGGCCACTGGCTCCGCTCATTCTAAAAAAGGTTGATGAAGTGATGAAGATGGGCATTCCGATTGATATGATCGGACCAAGCCACGGGCTCATCTGGAGAAAGGACCCCGCTCGAATCATTCAAACCTATGTGGATTGGAGCCGAGGAAAGGCTAAGCAGAAGGTTCTCGTTGTCTATGATACGATGTGGGGGAGCACCGAGGCATTGGCCAAAGCGGTTTTGAAAGGTCTGATCGAGGAGGGAATGGAGGCAAAACTTCTGCACCTTCGTTCAAACCATCGAAGCGATATTATCGAGGAGATGCTGGAAGCCAGAGGAGTTCTTTTGGGATCTCCGACATTGAATAATGGGATGTTTCCCACGATGGGAGACTTTCTAACTTACATGAAGGGTCTGAGGCCCAAAGGAAAGGTCTTTGGTCTCTTCGGCTCGTATGGATGGGGAGGAGGGGCAGTTAAGGAGATGCGAAAGAGCCTCGAACAGGAGAAGTTCGAGGTTTGGGAGAAGGAACTGACAGCGCAGTATATTCCCGATCCGGAAGAGATAAAAAAGGCTATCGAGTTTGGGAAGGAGTTTGCGAGGAAAGTGAAAAACGAATCGCACGAATGATAGCGAAGAACATGAATTGTTTTATTGGCGAAATTTATTACCAATAGTGTAATTCGCCAAATTAGTTCTTTGGGGGTTTGAGATGGCTGAGCATCCAGTTTATAGTTCTGTTGTTGTGGATCACTTTACCCATCCGCGGAATATGGGAGAGATGGAAAATCCCGATGGTGTGGGAGAAGCCCAGAATCCTGTGTGCGGAGACACGATGCGACTCTATATTAAGGTTGAGTCGGGGAGAATCGTTGATGTCAAGTTTCTTACGTTTGGATGTGGAGCGGCCATTGCCTCTTCGTCCATTGCCACAGAGATGATAAAGGGAAAGACGATCGAGGAGGCCCTTTCGGTCACGGATCAAGTCGTCATTGAAGCATTAGGAGGGCTTCCTGAGGCCAAAGTCCACTGCTCTGTACTGGCAGAGATGGCGATTCAGAAGGCGGTAGAAGATTACAGGAAAAAAAGTGAGCTAAAGTGAACTTGTAGGGAATGCATATATGCGTTCCTTACAGAAAATTTTTAAAGGCAGGTAGAATGACTGGACAGGATAGCAGTTTGCGGCTTTTAAGAAGCATTGTCCAGGACTCTCCTGCTGATCAGACTGAGGCCCTTCTTCTGGCAGAGGATTCTTCTCTCACCCGTTTTGCCAAATCCACTGTCCATCAACATGTGGGAGAAAAGAATAGAACCTTAATCCTCAGGGTTGTCATTGACAAGAGAATTGCTGTAACGACGACCAATCTTCTCAACCGCACTTCCATCCGAAATCTGATTGAGAAGGCAATCTCCCTTGCCAGGGTCCAACAACCCAAGGAAGACTTTGTCTCCCTGCCAACCCCAAAAACCATTCCAAGGCTAAATACCTTCAACGAAAATATTCGCTCTCTCACACCCGATCGAAAGGTAAGAATCATCACGGACCTCTTCAAAATAGTGAGAGGAAGGGGGTTGGAAGCTTCAGGTTCCTTTTCGCATGGAATCGTGGAGATGGCTGTTGCCAATTCTTTGGGAGTGGAAGCTTACCAATGTTATTCAGACCTCGTTTTCCATCTCATCGTGGAGAGGAATGGAAGCTCCGGTTATGCCGGTTTTGTGTCGAGAGATCCTGGACAACTCGATATTGTCTCTCTTGCTAAAGAAGCGATTGGAAAAGTCTCGGAAAAAGAGCTGGCACAGATTGAGCCTGGAGAGTACGAGGTGATTCTGGAGCCCTATGCCGTGAGCGAATTCCTTTCGTTCCTTGGGTATTTGGGGTTTCATGCATTGGCTGTTCAGGAAGGAAGGAGTTTCTTGTGTAATCAATTTGGTCAGAGGCTCGTGGATTCCCAGGTGACTATTTACGATGATGGCCTCGATCCTGAGGGACTTCAGATTCCTTTCGATTTTGAGGGGGTTCCTAAGAAACGAGTGGTCTTCTTTGAAGAGGGTGTAGCTAAAGAGGTGACCTACGATTCTTTCACGGGAAATCGCGAAGGGAAAGATTCGACTGGCCATGGTCTCATTGCTCCCAATACAGAAGGCCCTATCCCTATCAATCTCTTCATGAAAGGAGGGGAGGCCACCTTAGAGGAGATGGTCCGGTCTGTTCGAAAGGGAATCTATGTGACCCGTTTTCATTATACGAATGTGATTGAACCGATGAAGGCGGTTGTGACCGGAATGACCCGTGATGGGACCTTCTGGATCGAAGAGGGTGAGCTCAAGATGCCGATTAAGAATTTGAGGTTTACGGAGTCTGTCTTAAGGGCACTTTCCAGGATTAGCGCGATTTCGAAAGAACGCCGAATCTGTACCGAAGGGACTGTTTACTCGAGACGTTTCATCACAGGGGTTGTGGCTCCTGCAATCAAAGTGGATGGCTTTAACTTTTCAGGAGTTTCGGCACTATAACCCTTTTTCATTTTACGTTCCCTCTCCTCTCTGAAACTGTGTCGTAACTACTTATTTGGTCACCCTGAACTTGGTTCAGGGTCTCGTAGTTGATTGATTTCATTGAGATGCTGAAACAAGTTCAGCATGACATTTTTAATTTTCCGCCCATTACGACACAGTCTTCCAAGGGGGAGAGGAAAGGGGTGAGGGGTAAAGCATTCCGAGAG
>CAKZKY010000096.1 GCA_937124575.1 uncultured Pseudomonadota bacterium
TTATTAATATCTTTTAGCAGAACGGCCTTTCCTTTGATGAGGAGGCTTCGGTAGTAATAATTGGCTTTGCATGCAGGACCTTTTGTCGCCACATAGGCAATAGGTTCATCCAGCTCGAAACAGACAAGGCTATTGCGGCGGATATCCCTTACCTTCTCTCCCCTCATGGATGAATGGACATAGATTCTCCCTGCCTCATATACAAAATTAACAGGCTTAATCACAGGAAATCCCTTTGAATTGACCGTGGCGATTCTGCCTATCAGCGATCGTTTCAATAGAGCAGTTATTGTCTCCTTATCCTTAATCCTCCTCTCCGGGTGTCGCATCATCTCTTCACTCCTCTTCATCCATCGTCTCTCCTCCCTCGTCCTTCGTCCTTCATCTCTCTGGATTCACCGAATGCGGATCACCCCATCCCTAAATATCGGAACAACGTTGGTAATATCCACCTGAGCGCAGTATGACAAATCTTCTTCAAATCCTCGTTCAATCAGATCTTGTCCATGCGTTGACAGACGTAAGGCCTTAACCAGATTCTCCTTAAATCTCTCATATAGGATGAGGGCCGATTGGCTGGCATCAGTTAAGGAAAAAGGCCCTTTCCCCTTTTCCAACATACGATCAATGAGCATCCCTCCGCAAACCACATCTTCAAGGGAGAACCTTCCTTCATCGCCGGAAGGGAAGATCAGGAGGTCTGTCCTCATATCCAGACAATGGTGGGAAATGGCTCCGATGTTAAAAAAACTGGTGGCAAGAATTTCTCTTCCCGATGAGACGAGGTGAAAAGCCTTTGTCCCATTCGTGGTAGTGAGGATCAACCTCTTTCCCTTAATTCTTTCACCAATATACTCTCTTGGTGAATTGCCAAGGTCAAATCCTTCGATCTTTCGACTCTCTCGTTCTCCGCCAAGAAGGGTAGTCCCTTCTGGAAATTGTGTGATTCGACTCAATGCTTCTTCGATTGTTGCCACCGGTATGATTTCAGTTGCGCCCTGGGAAAGGGCATGAATGATGACCGAGGTCGCTCTCAGCACATCGATGACGGCAACTGTATGTGCAGAAATCGAAAGGGGATCGAATTTGATTGGAAGAAGTTGTATGTCAATCAACATTGCAGGAATCTTTACCTTAACATTACAAAAAATTGGACCAAATGGATATGGGTGAACCGTTCGGAAACGATTCGAGGCGAACCTTCAGACCGATGGGCACTCACGTTTCTAACCCATACTGGAATTCTCCTTTCGTGAAGTCCAGCCATTCCCTTAAGACATCCAATGAACCGCCATTCGAAGCGTTGGAGAGCGGTTTATCCAGGTCCCTTTATGCAACGATCAGGTTTATACTTTTTAGACATCACTAAATATTAAGATTTTATGTAATATAGCCCATAGAACCTATTTGAATATTAGCGGTTAAGCGGCCACTTGATTTGAAATTCGATTTCCTCCTCTGTAGAACTACGCTCGTGTTCAATATTGATCGTGGCATCAGGTGGAATGACGATTCTTTCCCTGGCCACTTGTATCCGAAACCGTTTCCCTTTTTCAACACAGTCAGCTAATCGTCTTAATTTTTTCGCAAACTGTTTTGCCGGATAATCCTTCTCAATATCCCTCTTCCGTTTTCTGATTTTTGCAGCCATAAATTTTAACCT
>CAKZKY010000097.1 GCA_937124575.1 uncultured Pseudomonadota bacterium
AAACGTATCAAAGGAAAGGTGACCCGTTCCAGCTTGAGAGATGCCCTTGAAAATACGAAAGAGTTTAAGGGCACCCATGGGATTTATCAATTCAGCCCGACGGAACACGACGGTTTGAAGAAAAAGGATCTCGTCTTTGTCCGAATTGAGGGAGGGAAGTTCAAACGAATTAAATTCCCAGGGATGGAATAAGGGTTGAAGAAAGAGGACAATAAGGATAAATTAAAAGGGTGGATGGCTTCATGGCTCCACCCTTTTCTTTTAGAAACTGACGACATGACAATTGGATTGTTAGAAAATTTAACTCCGGACGAATGCAAATACATCAATTAACATAGCAATAACCAAACACCAAATTCCAAACACCCAATAATCACCAATCATCAATTTTCTAAAAATCCTGCTGTTTGGTTATTGGAATTTGGAATTTATTTGGTTATTGCAATTTGGTTATTGATTTTTGCGTTTCTGTTAAATCCTATGGACCTCTTATATCCCCTTCCTCAACTCCTCGTGTCTGGAATTACCTTTGGGGCCATCTATGCTCTGGTGGGTTTAGGATTTGTCACGATTGCAAGGGCGTCCCAGATCATCAACTTTGCCCAGGGTGAGTTTGTGATGCTGGGCGGGATGATCACCTTCTTTCTCTTCAAGGGAGCGGATCTTCCCTATCCACTGGCTGGGCTTCTTGCTGTTGTCATCGTCGTTCTCATCGGTTTCATTCTCCATCTTCTCGTCATCTACCCCCTGCGAAAAGCCTCCCTTCCCATCCTTCTCATGGCCACTCTTGGTGCTTCTCTCGTTCTGAGCAGTACGAGTGCATTGTTCTTTGGGACCCTTCCAAAGGCGCTGCCTCCCTTTCTGGGTAGCGGTCCTTTTGAGATAGGAAAGATTTCGATTTCACCTCAAAGTTTGTGGGTCGTGGGAGCCACTTTTTTAGTCTTACTCTCTCTCTATCTTCTTTCGCACCGGACTTTTTTGGGAAAGGCCATGGAGGCGAGTTCGACCGATCCTCTCGGTGCAGACCTTTCAGGGATTGCAAGAGACCGGATGATCTTTTTAGCCTTTGGGGTAAGCGCTGGCCTCGGCTCCCTTGCAGGCATCTTCATCACTCCCCTCTTCTATGTCAGTTACCACTCCGGAATCCTCATTGGGCTGAAAGGATTTATTGCAGCCGTCTTGGGCGGTTGGGGAAAACATAGCGGTGCCATTCTCGGAGGGTTTGTTCTTGGAGTGGTTGAGTCTTTAAGTGTCGCTTTCATCCCTTCCGGTTATAAAGATGGGGTCGCTTTTATGATTCTCTTGCTCATACTCTATTTTAGACCGAAAGGAATCTTAGGTTCACCCTTTATTGATAGCCGGCGATGGTAGACCAGGTTCATAAAGAGTTTAGGAAAAGAGATCTTCTCTATTCCGTAGCCCTGTGGTTACTCTCTCTGATCATTCCCGACCCTCAGCTTCACTATAGAAGGGAGTATCGGTTTAGGAAGAGAGATCTCTTCTATCTCCTGTCTATCTTGTTGATCCCTCTCGTCTGGTCAGATCTCCATTTCCATCATCTCATGGTTCTGGCAGGAATCCATGGGATTCTCGCTCTTGGATTAACTCTTTTTATGGGTTATGCTGGCCAGATCTCCCTTGGCCATGCCGCTTTTTTCGGAATTGGTGCCTATACCACAGCCATTCTCACCACCCGGTATGGTGTTCCTTCCTTCTTGGCCTTCTGGACATCGGCCCTGACTGCCTCCTTCTTTGCCTTTCTCATCGGAAGACCCATTCTGAAATTGAAGGGTTATTTCCTGGCCCTGGCTACCTTAGGCTTTGGGGAGATCTTTCTCGTCTTGGTGAGAGAGTCTTCGGGCCTCACCGGAGGTGTGATCGGGATCTTCAACATTCCGTTCTTCTCCATTGCTGGGTTTATGTTCGATACTTATCTCAAGCAATACTATCTCATCTGGGGAGTTCTGATCGGGCTGGTCTTCTTCTTAAAAAATCTGGTCCGCTCGAAGATGGGCCGGGCTTTCTTAGCCGTGGCCTCCAGCGAAGATGGGGCTTCTTCGGTAGGAATCGATGTGGCCCGGATCAAACTTGGAGCCTTCGTGATTGGTGCAGCCTTTGCCGGATTAGCAGGAAGCCTCTTCGCCTCCGTGATGTCAACAGCCAACCCTGAGATCTTCAGCCTCAACCTTTCCGTATTGATTGTGATGATGGTGATTCTCGGAGGAATGGGGAACCTTTACGGCCCCATTGCTGCCGCCATCTTTCTCACTTTTATGATCGATGGACTCAGTCGCTATCAGGAGTACAGCCTTCCTGTCTATGGAGTGATCCTCATCCTTCTGCTCATCTTCTTTCCAGATGGGATCGGAACGCGGTTGAGGGTCAGGTTGATCTATCTGATCAGTTATTGGGGTAGAAAGAGGCGAAGGGAGAAGGTGGAATTCTAATGTTTCTTCTTTTGGAAGAGATCGTGAAGAATTATGATGGTCTTCGGGCATTGAACCGAGTCTCCCTTCAGGTGCGAAAAGGAACGGTAAAGGGACTGATGGGTCCCAATGGCGCCGGGAAAACCACACTCTTTCATCTCATCAGCGGCATGGAGAGGCCTGATTCCGGAAGGATCCAATTTAAGGGAAAGGAGATCACTGGCCTCAGGACTCATGAGATTGCGCGCATCGGTGTGGGAAGAACGTTTCAAACCATTCAGATCTTCGGAAATATGACCGTGGTCGAAAATGTACTGACCGGAATGCATCTGCGAATAAAGGGGGGACTTCTTTCAAGTGGTTTCTATCCTCCATGGATTAAAAGAGGAGAAGAGGAGGCTATGAAAGAGGCAAAGGAGATACTCGAACTTTTCGGTCTCTTCGGAAGATGGAAATGGTTTGCCTCCCAGCTCTCCTATGGTGAGCAGAAAAGGCTTGAGATGGCTCGGGCCCTTTCCGCAAGGCCTGAGCTTTTGCTTCTCGATGAACCTGCAGCGGGTTTGACTTATCCAGAGGCTAAACAGGTTGCAGAAACTCTCTCACGACTGAAAGAGACCGGGCTTACCCTCTTTCTGATTGAGCACCATATGGGAATGGTGATGGAAATAGCGGATGAAGTGGCTGTGCTCAATAATGGTCAGCTCATTGCCGAAGGTCCTCCAGATGTTGTGAAAAGAGATCCTCGAGTGATCGAGGCTTACTTGCTTAAAAAGTAAGGGGCATTAAAAGGTTACGGTAAAGATGCCCGTATCGTTATTTAAAGGTTACGTTTATCGTTTGCTAATTCTTTTTACCTAAATTGAGCGATTCACCCTATCTCCTAAGGGGGGCGGCAATGCCTCAAACCCTTTTAGAATGCGATACGTTGAACGACTGGGTCATGGACCTTAAGCTTTCACCCAACGGGTGATGATTGAACAGGCCTGATGGTTGATTTAATCAATCAAAGGTCATCGCTCTAAAAGGCTTTTCGGCCTCCTCGCCCCCCTTGTGAAGGGTGAAAGAAATCGCTCAATTTAGGTTTTACATAACCGTTACCGAATGACGAAACGGGCTTCATCACCTTAACCATTACCCAAACACCAAAAGGTCCAATGCTTAAAATAAGGAAACTGACTGTCCATTACGGTCCCTTGCCCGCTCTTAAAGAGGTCTCCCTGGAGATCGAGAGGGGAGAGATCATCGCCCTGATCGGTCCCAACAGGGCTGGTAAAACGACTCTTCTCCTAACCCTCTCCGGAATTCTTGAGACAATGGAGGGAAGGGTTACTTTCGAAGATGAGGATATTACCAATCTCAGTCCCCACCACATCGTATCAAGAGGGCTGATCCATATCCCTCAAGGTCGTCATATTTTTCCAACCCTTTCTATCCTTGATAACCTTCTCATGGGCGCCTATACGAAGAGGAAGAATAAGACGGAGATCGAATATGGTTTGAAAGAGATCTATCAGCTCTTTCCAAAACTGGGTGAGAGGAAAAATCAGAGGGCAGGAACACTGAGCGGTGGTGAACAGCAGATGTTAGCTATTGGCAGAGCCTTGATGGCGAGGCCTAAATTATTGATGTTAGATGAACCCTCTCAGGGTCTTGCTCCTAGGTTTATTGAAGAGATCTTCGACACTCTCAATAGGATGAACCAGAGCGGACTCACCCTTTTCATCGTCGAACAGGAGATTGATCTCACCCTTTCCATCTCCCATCGAGGGTATGTCCTTCGAAATGGCCGCATCATTCGAGAAGGTACCCCTTCCATCCTCCTCGAAAGCCAGGAAATCAAAGAGTTGGTGAGTATTTAATCAATTACAGAGGAGGTAAGATGTTGCCTCCCTTTGGAAAAGGAGGCAGGGAAGGATTTTAAAAAGCTTATTTCGACGATAAGACGATGCGACGATACGACTATTTGACTACCAACCCTTTCAAGCCGGTCTTTTCCATCATCAGCTCGTAGAAACCTTCATCATCCAGACGAAACCGTTCTTCTAAGAGCTCCTTTACAAATGGGCCCTTTGCATAGACGGCCTTTGTGGATTCGGAAAGCACAGCCTCAACAATGAGGTCAGCAATCAATTCCGGTCCCGGAATAGAAACATTCGCGAACAACTTTCCCATTCCAACTCCATAGGCTTGATAGACAGGTTTGTAATCCGGATCGGTTCTTGAAAGAAGATCTCCGGTCAATCGGTTAGCCGTTTCATTAAATTCCGTACCAATCACTCCTGGACGGATGGTTATGACCCGGATTCCGAAGGGTCGAACCTCCATTCTCAGAGCATCACTGATTGCCTCGACCGCATGTTTGGTTGCAGAATAGGGACCACTCGTTGGAAAAGGAAATTTGCCAACGATGGAACTGAGATTGACAATGGTCCCTTTCCTCAGGCGACGCATCCCAGGAAGACAGGCCTGAATGATCTTAATGGGTGCAAAGAGATTTACCTCAAAGAGGCTCTTCACTGCTGAGACCGAAACATCCTCAAGGACTCCTCTGAGGCTGAACCCCGCATTATTAATGAGAACGCTCACAGGCTCTGAGAGATCGGATAGTTCTTTAGAAAATTCATCCAAAGCCTTAGAATCAGAAAGGTCCACGGATCTTGGAAGGATATTCGGATTCTGTTTTGCCAGCTCCTCAAGACGTTCTTTTCTACGTGCCGCCGCAATTACCTGAAAACCCTCTTTGGCCAGCTTAAGAGCTGTCTCCCTCCCGATCCCGCTGCTCGCCCCGGTGACCAACGCCTTTCCTCTTGTCTCCATTTTCATTTCCTCCATATTAAGAATGTTGCCATTCTAACAGAAACTCTCCGAGAATGTGAAGTCCCTCCCTATTTCTTGCAAAGTCTCCCGCCCTGTGTTATTCGTGGGAAAAATCGAGGAGGTGAGACCATGCAGATATTGATTCTTTACTATTCCAAAGGTGGAAACACCCGTAAACTGGCGGAGAAGATTGCAGAAGGGGTCAACACCGTTTCAGGAGCCCAAGCCCTTCTCAAGTCAACCCAGGAGGTGACCAAAGACGATTTTTTAAACTCCGCCGGCATCATCGCGGGTTCTCCGGTCTATTTCGGAGGCATGGCATGGGATTTGAAGAAAGTCTTTGATGAGTATGTGGGAATAAGGAAGAAGATGGAGAATAAGGTCGGAGCGGCGTTTACCACAGGGGGTGATCTTTCAGGGGGAAAAGAGACGACCATGATCTCCATCATCCAGTGTATGCTCATCTATGGGATGATCATCGTGGGAGACCCAATGGATGCAAGCGGACATTACGGAGTTTCCTGTGTGGGCGCTCCGGATGAGAGAACATCGGAGAATGCACGCAAATTAGGAAAACGAGTAGCAGAACTCTGCAAAAAATTAGCCCCTTAAGATCAGCATTCAATATGTCCCAAAAAAATCCTAACCTCGGCCATCTCCTCCTCGTCATCGTTGTGTTGACTTGGGGAGCCAATTACGGAATCGTCAAATCTGCTTTTCGTGATTTTTCCCCAGTCCTGTTCGGGGCCCTCCGCTTTACACTCAGTGGACTCCTGGTGCTCCTGATCACCTGGAAATGGGAAAAAGGGATTACCATTCAGAAGAGAGACATCCAGAAGGTGGCATGGGTGGGAGCGCTTGGTATTGGGGTCTATCAGATCCTCTGGTCAATCGGTTTAAACATCACTTCCGCCTCCAACTCAGCCCTCATTCTTTCAACCACACCTCTCTGGGCTGCTCTCTATGTCCATTTGATTGACAAGGAGTCCGTCCGAAAGAAGCATTATTTCTATATGGCAATCTCGCTATGCGGTGTGATGCTGGTCATTCTGAAGCCTACGGTGAGTCTCCATTTCTCTCTCGATACCCTCGGAGGCGATCTTTTGACTCTCATCGCTGCTTTCTTGGCAGCCATCTTCTTGTCCGCATGGTCAAAGCCTCTTCTGATGATATACTCTCCACTTCGGCTGATGGGCTACTGTATGATGATCGGCTCCCTGGTTCTCTGGCTGGCTGTCCCTTTTTGGAAAACTTCTGTTAGCCTAAACCAGGTCAGCCCAACATCCTGGTGGGCTCTGGGATATGCGATCTTTTTACCAGGTATCATCGGTCATGTCTCCTATTATGTAGGCATTGAGAGGCTGGGGGTGACTCGGTCCATGGTCTATCTCTATCTTGTCCCCCTCTGGGCTATGGTCTTTAACCATCTCTGGATGGGAGAGCAGATCTTCGCTCAGCAGATCCTTGGGGGATTCCTTATCCTCCTCGGCGTCCACGGCGCCCTTCGCCATGCCTAATGGGGTTAAGTTGGAGATGAACTTCTGGAAGGACCTCTGGCCAGAGAGGCCAATATGGCTAATAGACAGAGGAGGGTGAAGAGCATGAACGTTCCTTTTACGCTTTTTAGAAAGAGAGGATAAAGGGCAGGTGTGATTTGAGTTCTCCCCATGGAGATTGAGAAAGAGACCATGACGACCCCCATACTGAAGGTCATCCCTATGGATCGCATCGTGCTCAACACCCCTGAAGCAACCCCATAGAACTTTTTATCAATCGAACCCATCACCGCATTGGTGTTTGGAGAGGAGAAGAGGGCAAATCCAACTCCGAGAAGGATTAAAAGAGCGATGATCCATGGCAAGGGGGTCTTTTCGTTTAAGAAGATGAAGGAAAAAAGACCGAGACCTGTCATCGCCATACCTCCGGAAGCCACTTTTCTCGGATCTATTCGATCCGAGAGTTTTCCTGCAAAGGGTGAAAGGATGGCCTGCATAACAGGGGCAGAGACCAGAATGAGGCCTGCTTCATGAGGTTGAAGTCCTTTGATCAACTGGAGATAGAGACTGAGAAGAAAGCTGACGGCAAAGGTGGCGCTGTAGTGGATCAGGGCCGCCAAATTGGAGAAGGCAAAGATTCGATTATTCCTGAAGAGTGTTAACTGGAAGATCGGATTTTTAGAAGTCATCTCCCATTTAACAAATAATCCCATCCCCAAAAGGCCTATCAGAATCAAGAGGAGACCAAAAGGCTTTGGCAATTGGAAAAGACCCACCATCACCATCAAGAGGGCAAGACTATAGAAGAGAGACCCCGGGTAGTTAAAATTTTCTCCTTTTGCTTCTGCCCACTCTCCTTTCAACTTGTAAAAGGTATAGAAAAGGATGATCAAGCCAGCGGGGATATTGATCAGGAAGATGCTTCTCCAACCCAGATAGTGAATCAGCAGCCCTCCTAAAAATGGGCCACAGGAGAGCCCTGTGTAAACAGCGGCCACATTGATTCCCAAGACTTTTCCTTTCTCTCCAATGGGATAGACCGAGGTGAGAATTGCCATTCCCGTGCTAAATGTCATCGATGCCCCTATTCCCTGAAAGAGACGGGAAGCGATTAAAAGGAGAGGGGAGGTTGATAAAACAGCGAGAAAAGACGCAAGGGTGTAAACCAAAACCCCATACAAAAAGATCCTTTTCCTTCCATAGAGGTCCGAAATTCTTCCGAAGGGGACAAGAAACATTGCCGCTGTCAAGAGATAGGAGGTGGTTACCCAGCTCAACATGAGGGCATCCATGTCAAACTCTCTTCCGATAGAGGGCAGAGCGATATTGATCGAGGAACCCATAAAAGGGATGATAAAGGCCCCCAAAGTGGTAACAATTAAGGCGGGTTTTCTATTGGCTGTATCCTCAGTAGACATGTTTTTTTCGGGAGGATGGAGGAGATGAGATCGTTTCCGATTACCTCTTTTCCCAATCCTTCTTTTTCTGATGGAGCATGGCGATATGTCCGATCTCTTCGTCAATCAGTCGGTCGATTTCCTCTCCCCCAAACTCCTCTGGGGTGACTTTTTTCATCATGATATAGAAGACTACGGAATCCTTTTCAAAGGAGATGGCGAGATCGAAGGCATCCATGACGGTTTGACATCGGGAAGCCAGTTCATTGACATTTTGATTCTTTAAAAAAACATGGCTGTCCGCAGTAGCCTGGAGGTAAGTGAGAAGTTCCTGGCCAGGATCGAAAGAATTCCCCCGTTTGGCTGAATCGGGCAAAGCCTCCTTCAGCCTGGTAAAGAAGCGGATGTGCTCCAATTCCCATTTAGAGAGATCGTAGAAGAATTGCTGGACAGAGGCCTCTGAACTTTTCTTTGCAATGGCCTCATAGAACTCCTTTCCGTTGACCTCGATTTGAAGGCCCATTTGAAAGATTTCATCGGCGTTGAAGAAAATGGACATATTCACTCCTTTCCTGATGGATGCGCTATGGTTTTTAAACACTTTTTAAGAATTTTAAAAGATGATCATTGAACGCTTCTGCCCGCTCCACATTCGAAAGATGGCGTGTCGATGGAAGGATGACCAGCTTTGAATTTTTGATCTGTCCATGGATGGCCTCTGAGGCAGAGAGAGGGGTTGCAGGATCATCCTCGCCTACGATGATGAGAGTCGGAATCTGGATCTCTGAAAGTCGGTTCAGATAATTGAGTCTCCGGATCGCAGAGGCACAACCCATATAACCCTCTGGGGGTGTGGCTAAAAACTCCTCCTTGATCAGGTTAAGCATTGGAGGATTTAGGCTGAGATACGCCGGCGTGAACCATCGCTCCATGGTCGCCTCGAGTTGAGATTTCATGCCGATATTCTTTACCCCTTCGATTCGTTCATCCCAGATCGGTTGCGCCTCGTCAGGGATCTTGGAAGATGTGTCGCAAAGAGAAAGGCTCAGCAAGCGATGGGAGTGATTCAAGGCTATGGCTTGGCCGATCATTCCGCCCATGGATAGCCCCACCCAGTGAACCTTTTCAATTTCCAGACCATTGAGCAAACCGATGGCATCCTCTGCTAACAGTTCAAGCGTGTAAGGAGGAGGCGTTGTTTCAGTTTGACCATGTCCTCTGGTATCATAGCGGAGCACCTGAAAATGAGATCTTAAGATTTCCATCTGCGGTTCCCACATCTTCAGACTTGAGGCTAAAGAATGGCTCAGCACCACCATCGGGCCATCCTTCTTCCCGGAAAGTTCATAGTTTACCTTAATATCATTTGCTTTGACAAACATTGTCGCCTCCTTTCTAAATCCCCCTTCGACCTGGGGAAGGGTTCTACATCCTTATGGATATGAATAATTATCACATATCTTCTTCAATGCGACAATTTGGGGCTCCATTTAAATTTTGCCGGTATTGGGTTAACATTATATTGAAAGGACAGAAGGAGGCGCTTATGTTAACCAGGAGAAAACTACTGTTTGCTCTGATGATGTTACCCTTTTCTTCAATCTATGCACGACCTGCTTTTGCTAATAAATCGTCGACCAGTATTGATGCTCCGACGACTGTTCCAAAAGGTTCAGAGGTGACGATCCGGATAACTGTCACCCACAGAGGGAACAGCGCTCTTCACTATACCAATTGGTTGCGAGTCATCGTCAACCAGAAAGAGATCACTCGCTGGGATTTCTCATCAGGAAAGAGACCTGAGGCAGAGGTCTTTACACGAGAGGTGAAGCTGAATGCCCTTGAACATCTGGAAGTGACTGCCGAAGCCAATTGCAATCTTCATGGAAGTGCAGGGCCGACAACGATGAAGATCTCTGTTAGTTAAGATCCAACCTAAGAAAGAGGGGCTTATCCAATGACCATCGGTGGACTATCGATCATCCTGCTTCTTGGCATTTTCAACTTTCTGCTCATCCTTTTTCAATTGAGCACGGGGCATCGCTGGATCAAAGTTCCTTTCGGTTTTCACCGAAAGACTGGAATCATCCTTTTGATCAGTGCTACGCTCCATGGCCTTCTTGCTTTTCTCGTCACTTAGAAATGAGGCCTACAGATCCTTCTTCGGTTTGAGCATGAGAAATTGGTGGCGATCAGCAGAACGGATCTTGATCTCTCGAATCTGAACTCCCTGGAGAACCGTAAGAGGGACTTCTACACCTGCATTGCCAAGTGCCCAGACCTTTCGATAAAAATCTCCAAGCCCTTTGATGGCCTCCCCCTTAACCGTGAGGATGAGGTCTCCAACTTGGATGCCTGCTTTTTCTGCCGGGCTTCCTGGCGTAACCCGGATGACGAAGACCCGCCCCTGTGCTTCTTCAGAATTGATTCCCAGCCACGGTCTGGGCGGTTTTTGGGGACGGCCTTTTGTGATCATATCATCCAGAATCGGCTTCAGAAGGTCAATCGGCACAAAAACATTACAAGGAATCGTTCCCAGTCCCTGAATCACGAAATGGCTGAGAAGGGATCCGATGCCAACGAGTCTACCATCTCGGTCGAATAAGGCCGCTCCTCCAAAATGGGCATAGGCCGGCGCTGTAAAAAGAGGTTCCTCCAGGAGATATTCCCAATAACCAGCAAACTCTCTTCGGCTGATCACCTGTACTGCCTGAGCTGCTTCTTGACCTCCATGGCCTGCTACCAAAACCGGTTCACCCTCTTTGACCTTTGACGATTGACCGAATTGGATGGGTTTCACATCGAGAGGTTTCTCCGTTTTTAGGAGGCCAAACCCTGTCGCATGATCATTCCCGATAAACATGGCGTTTATAGGTTTTCCCTCAGGCCCGGTCACCTCGATACTCTCAGCCTCAACAATGAGGTAACCGATCGTCAAGATATGGCCCTTTGCGTCGATGACAACACCATGTCCTTCCCGCTCTGTCCCCAGGGTTTTTGCGGTTTGGGCCTCCGGGGGGATGGTTGCCTTGATCTTCACAACGGCCTTCAGGATCTCCAGGCCCTCCTGCTCACCATAGGCTGGCATGGAAATAGTGATCAGCATAAGGATTGTAAGAATAGCCTTTTTCATAGAGCACCTCCGATCTTACTTAAATGCATTATCCCCCATTTCCCTAATCCTTCATGGACTTCTCTATCCCGAGCCAAGAGGACCACAGGGTCTACCCGTGGGTGAATGGGTCCTCGGGTACGGGATGTTCGCCCCCTAGGGGCGTTTTTTGGAAACCACGGGCTTTGCCCATGGGGCTCCATGATTATAGTTTACACCAATTTTTAGAAATTTGACAAAAAATTTAGACCGTATCGAACCTTGTTTTGTCCTTTGAAAAGTTGCAAAATGAGAGGCAAAAAATAGGAATGATACTGAATTTAACGAATACGACCTTAAGGAGATTTTCAAATGGGTTTGATCCAAAAACAGTATGAGTATCTCCGGAAGAAGATTAAAAAGTCCGAATTGGAAAATCAGCGCCGTGCCTTCAATGAGACACGTACCCGACAGAAGCAGAACCGTCGCCTCTTCGATGATCTTGAGAAGGCCCAAGAGGAGATTAAACGAATTCGATCCTCCTCTCTCGGCAATCAAGATCTCCTTGAGGAGGTGATCGCTCATCTCAAGAAGAATCAGTTTAAAGTGCTTCCTGCGAAAGACGGAGAAGAGGCTTGTAATGTCTTCCTCAAAGAGATTGGAGAGGAGCGGCTCGTTGTCAAATCGAAATCGAACCTCTCCAAGGAGATCGGCCTGACTCCTTTTCTCGCACAGCATGGGGTCGAAGTCATCGAGACCGATATTGGTGATCGAATCAATCAGCTGATCGGAGGACGTTCCTCCCATTATACCGGTCCCATCGTTCACCTGACCCGATATGATGTGGCTGAGATCCTCTCCAGACATTTGAAAAGAGAGATCCCCCCCGTGCCGGAAGAGGAGATGCAGGCAGTTAGAGAGGATATCGAAACCTATCTTCAGAAGGCGAATGTGGGGATCACGGGTGCCAACGCCATTGCCGCCAGAGAAGGAGCCGTTCTCATCGTTCACAACGAAGGGAATGTCACGCGAGTGCGGACGAGGAAGAAGCATCTCATCATTGCCTCCATCGATAAAGTCTATCCCAATATTCAAGATGCATTATTCATGGCAAGATTGGAAACTTATTTCGCCACGGGTTCGATCTTTCCTTCTTTCATTGATATCGTCGGAGGAAGATCAAAATCTTCGGATGTGGAGAAGATTCCGTTTTTTGGAATGCATGAGCCGAGTGAACTGGTCATTGTTCTCCTCGACAATGGGAGAAGCCAAATCCTGGAGGGGAAAAAGGATTACTCTGATCTTCTCTACTGTATTGGTTGCGGAAACTGTCTTCTCGATTGCCCCACCTATAATGCGATCGGTCCCTCCTTTGGAGCGGACGGCATGTTGGGCGGAAGAGGGGTGGCCCTCTCCTCTCTCATCCATGGCATGCGAAAGGGTGTAGAGGATGGGCTCTTTCTCTGCACCACCTGTGGCCTCTGTGGGGAGGTCTGCCCAGTCGGGATCGACGCTGGAGAGAGGCTTAAAGGCTTGAGGCAATCCAGTCTAAAGAGTCCAGACGTTTCCTCTGAACTGGAGGAGGTGACTCAGCTCCAATCTACAATCGATCGGTTTGGAACGCCTTATGCTGAGGCAGAACGGGCAAAGTTTCCTTCCCTCATGAGGAAAGCCCCTGTTGTGCTCTACATAGGCTGTGTGGGGTTAACGACAGAGGTTGAAACGACGGCTCGGTTGGTCGAGCTTCTCCAGCGATTAAAGATCGATTTCACAATGATTGATGAAGTCTGCTGTGAGGCGGTCAAGGGAGACACGGGTAGCAATCCGAATCCGGAGAGAATTCGGGAAAACATTGAGAAGATCAAAGGGACCGGCAGCCGCGAGGTTCTTTTTGCCTGTCCGACCTGTCTTAAGACGTTCTTGGAATATGATAAAGGAGCTTCCACTGGCCTCCTCTTTAGGGATCTTCTTTCGTATCTGGATGAACATTTTCACTTTAAGGCCTCTGATTCGGATTCGGCCACCATCACCTATCACGACCCCTGCCATCTGGGAAGAGGGCTTGGTTCCTTCGATGGTGCAAGAGACCTCTTAAAAAATCTTGGAGCCAAATTCGTTGAAATGGACCACCATCATCAAGAATCGCTCTGCTGCGGTGCTGGCGGAGGGGTACGGGGTTTCTATCCAAAGTTCTCAAGGGATATCGCCAGAAGGAGGGTTAAGGAGGCGGAAGAGGTGAAGGCGGACATCCTGCTTTCGGACTGCCTCTCCTGCAAACATAATTTGAAGCAGGGCGTTCCTTTCGAAGGGAAGTTAAAGGTGCTGACCACTCCGGAGTATCTCTTGGAGAAGATTGAGGCCGGAAAGATTACATATTCTCGGAAGTAAGTCTATCTGAAGAGGCAGAACAAATATTATGTTTCACTCAGGGTATAAGGATGGAGAAATTACGCTGTGATTATGATGTGATTGTGGTGGGGGCAGGGCCAGGAGGCTCAACAGCAGCTCGTTTCTGTGCCAGGTATGGATTGAGGACGTTACTGATTGAAAAGGAGAAGTTTCCGAGATACAAGGCCTGCGGAGGCTGCCTCTCGCTCAAGACCGTCCATCTGCTGGACTTCGATCTCAGTCCCGTCATTGCAAATACCATCTTCGGAGCCAAGTTCAGTTATCGCCTCAAGGATCCTTTTTCCATCGAATCGAAAGAGCCAATTGCCTTCTTAGTTATGAGGGACCAGTTCGATCAGTTCCTCATAGAGAAAGCCGCAATACAAGGTGTAGAGGTTATGGAGGGCGAAAAGGTCGTTAAGGTCCAAGAAAGGGAAGAGGAGGTTGAGGTCGAGCTTGCACGTGGGAGGAGGTTTCGCTCCCACTATCTGATCGGTGCCGATGGGGCTGAAAGTGTGGTTGCCAAAACTATTACTTTATCACCGGAGAGAGATGGTGCGAACGGAATGGCCATTCAGAGCGAGATTCCTTTGGACACCTCCATCCCATTTCCTCAAAAAGAGCTCCAAATCGTCCATCTCGATTTTGGTCAAATCCCCAATGGGTATGGTTGGGTCTTTCCGAAGAAGGAGTGTCTCTCCATTGGAATTGGTGGTATGTTCACCGAGGAAAAGAGGATCAATCCTCGATCCTACCTACTCGATTTTCTGAAGGGTTTGGCTTATGTTCCTGCGAAGAAGATCGAGAAGATGAAGGGACATCTCCTTCCTTCTTTCTACGATAAATGGCAGAAGGTTGCACAGAGAAGGATTCTTCTGGTGGGAGATGCGGCCCACCTGATGGACCCGCTGCAAGGAGAGGGGATCTATTATGCCATCCGAAGTGGAATGTTAGCTGCGGAGGCGATCATCGAATCGAAGGAGAGGGAAGTTCTCCCATCCGTTCCCTATCAGAGAGCTATCCAACTTCATGTTTCCGAACAATTAAGATGGGCCCTCTCATTTTCCCGATTCGTTTTCAAATTCACCCGACTTGCCTATCAAACTCTAAAACATTACCCCGAGTTAAGTCACCTATATCTTCAGGTGCTGGAGGGAAGTGAAACCTATCAGGGATTTGTGGCAAGGGTCAAGGCGCGGATCAAGGATTTTATGAAGGGAAGGCTGAGTGAGCGGATTAAAAAGGCAATGGCCAGAACATGAGGATTTAAAAAGAGGGATAAGAAAGATTGCCCTTCTTCTTGAAAAGAGATACGGGGTTCCGCAAAGGAGGAGTTCGAACGATCTTCTTGGCATCCTCATTGGAACCATTCTTTCGCAGAATACGAACGATCAGAACCGGGATCGAGCCTACCAGAGGTTGAGAAAGCGATTTCCCCGATGGGAAGATCTTCTTAAAGCTAAAACACAGAGCATTATCGCAACCATCCGACCGGGAGGATTAGCTGAGCAGAAGGCAAGGCGTATCAAAGAGATTCTTCGCTGGATCCTAGACAGAGAGGGCAAGTTGACCCTTTCTTTTCTCAAAGGGATGGATTCGGTGGAGATCGTTAAGCTGATGGGAGGGCTTAAAGGAATCGGTCCAAAGACGATTCACTGCCTGCTTCTTTTCGGCCTGGAGAGGGAGGCCTTCCCAGTGGATACCCACATCCTGAGAGTTGGACAACGGATCGGTTTCATACCGATAACCATGAATGCAGTGAATGCCCATCGTTGGATGGCGCCCCTCATTCCAAAAGGAAAGTCTCTATCCCTTCATCTCAACCTCATCCGATTCGGCAGATCCATTTGCAAGGTCAGACACCCACAATGTGAGGCCTGCTTCCTTGCAGAGGAGTGTCTCTATCATTCACAATATATGTCATAGAGAAGTTCTCGATTTTTCACGGAAAGAGTTGCTTCAAAGAAAAGGGGTTTCAAAAGGATGAGGGGAAGGACGAAGGGAAGAATAGTGTTGAATGGCTGTATCCCACAGAATAATGAAAGTTAATGCAAACCTACCCTTTTCTCCGAGGGGAGGAGAAATATCTTAAAAGTTATATTAAAAGAGAATGACCCAGAACGGTTGCTCCATCCAATCATGGTTCGAGTCCGGATTCTATAGAAGATCGAGACGGTTTGGTCTGACCGGATTGAAGGGATCGTCCAGAGCCTATCTCCTCACTCGGTGGCGGGAGAAGGTCGGCGGGCCTTTTCTCATCATCGCACCTCACCTCCGTGACGCTCAAATCCTTATGGAGGACTTCCGCTTTTTTCAAAGTCGAAGCCCTGTGAAGATTCACCTCTTTCCTCAATGGGAGACGCTTCCTTATGATGAGATCCCTCCCCATCCAGAGATCCTTCGGGAGAGGGTGAATTGCCTCTATGCACTGATGGGGGATGATCGAGCTATCATCTTCTCCTCAATCAAGGCTGTGATGCAAAAAGTACTTCCGGCTTCCGGCTTAATCGAATTGACCCATACCCTCCAGGCAGGAGAAGAAGTGGATCGGGATGACCTCCTCCATCTCCTTGAAGAAGGCGGTTATGTCTCGGCAAGGGTGGTTGAGGAGGTCGGCGATTTTAGCCTCCGTGGAGCGATCGTCGATATCTTCAGCCCACTCTATGAAGAGCCTCTTCGATTCGAATTTGATGGCGATCAATTGGTGTCGATCCGAAGATTTGACCCCGAAACTCAGAGGTCGCTTAAAGGGAGAGAGATGGAGAGGGCTACACTTCTGCCTGTCCGGGATATTTCGAAAGACCCCTCCACCCAAAGCATGTACAGCCTATTTGACTATCTTAAGAAGGGAGCATGGATCTTTATCATTGAAGGAGACGAGGTGGAGAGAGAGGCAGAGGCCTTTTTTCATATGGCTGAAGCCCATTATGAGAAGGCGAAGATTAAGAAAGCCTCTCTTGCTTCACCCAACTCGCTCTATCTTCGTCCCGAAGAGTTAATGCGACATCTTGGAAGGTTTCAAACCGCCTTTCTTCAGGAAGGACCACTTGCACCTTCTCGATCTGAGCGGGTTGAATCATTCGAAATCGAGAACAACGAAGATCTTCAGAGAGAGATCCGATCAATCTTTCAGAAGGAAGAGGGTTTGGTCGAAAAATCGCCCCTGACCATTATCGTGAAAAGGTTTGACCAGTGGCAGAAGAATGGCCTATCCATCTTCATCGTCTCTCACACGCAAGGCCAGGCCGAGAGGATGAGTCAACTTCTCTCAAATTACGGGATCAGTGCCCGTCTCGAAAGGGAGAAGCGGTTCGATGAGGTGATGGGAGAGAGAGGCATCCTTCTTCTCGTTGGCCGACTCTCCTCTGGATTTCGCACCCATGAGGAAGGTTGGGCCTTATTGACTGAAGAGGAGATTTTTGGAGAGAGAAGAAGGCTTAAAGAGGAAAGAGTAAGCAAGCATTTGGCAAGAGGCGAGGGAGCACCCCTCTCCTCTTATGGAGAGCTCCGGGAGAACGATTATGTCGTCCATACCGACTATGGCATTGGTCTCTTCAGAGGCTTAAGGCATTTGAGGATTGGTCCTGTTTCAAACGATTATCTCCTTCTTGAATACCTCGATTCGGATAAACTTTATGTTCCAGTGGATCGGCTCAACCTGATTCAGCGATACATCGGAGGCGATACCAGCCACCCTCGGATCGACAAATTAGGAGGTCGAGGTTGGCAAAGTGCAAAAAAGAGAGCAAAGGCAGCCATCGATGAGATGGTGAAAGAGATTCTCGACCTCTATGCCGAAAGAGAGGCCTTCAAGGGGATCGCTTTTGCTCCGCCGGATCAGTTCTATAGAGAGTTTGAGGCCACTTTTGAATATGAAGAGACGCCCGATCAGATTCGGGCCATTGAGGATGTGATGAGAGATATGGGAAACCCGAAGCCCATGGACCGTCTGATCTGCGGGGATGTTGGGTTCGGAAAGACCGAAGTGGCTCTGCGAGCGGCCTATCGTGCTGTCATGGATGGGAAACAGGTTGCCGTTCTGGTTCCCACAACCGTACTGGCCCAACAGCACCTTCAGACCTTTTCGAGCCGATTCAAGAATTATCCAGTGGTCATTGAGATGTTAAGCCGATTCAAAAACCCACGCGAACAGAAGAGGACGCTCCAGCGACTTCGCGATGGCCAGGTCGATATCATCATCGGGACACACCGCCTCCTTCAGAAAGATGTCTCTTTTTATGATCTGGGTCTGGTGGTCATTGATGAGGAGCACCGATTCGGCGTCAATCATAAAGAGCGATTGAAGCAGATGAGGAAGATGGTGGATGTGATCACTCTGACGGCCACCCCCATACCGAGGACGCTCCAGATGGCCATCTCCGGAATCCGTGACCTCAGCCTCATCCAGACCCCTCCTGAAAACCGTCTCTCGATTCGTACCTTTGTCACCCGTTACGATGATGAGATTGTGCGGGAGGCAATTCTGAGAGAGCTTGTCCGTGGAGGGCAGGTCTTCTTTGTTCACCATCGTGTCCAGAATATCTACTCCATGGCAGAACACCTTAAAAAGCTTGTGCCTGAAGCGCGGCTTACGATTGCTCATGGCCAGATGAAGGAGAGAGACCTGGAAAAGGCAATGCTCCAGTTTGTCAGAGGAGAATATAACCTCCTGGTCTGTACAAGCATTATTGAGTCCGGTCTGGACATCCCGGCGGCCAATACGATCCTGATCAACCATGCTGAACAGTTTGGCCTTGCCGATCTCTACCAGCTTCGAGGACGGGTGGGACGGGGAAGACATCAGGCCTATGCCTATCTCCTTGTGCCCTCGGAATTCTCCTTCTCGCGGGATGCAGCAAAAAGGTTCCGGGCGATTCAGGAGTTGAGCGAATTGGGATCTGGATTTAAGCTGGCCCTTCAGGATCTGGAGATTCGAGGAGCTGGAAATTTGTTAGGCCGTTCCCAGTCCGGACATATCTCTGCTGTCGGTCTGGAGTATTACACTCAGCTGATGGAAAGAGCGGTCAAGGAGTTAAGAGGGGAAGAGGTGATTGAGGAGATCACCCCAGAAATCCATTTTTATCTGCCTGCTTTTCTTCCTGAAAGATATGTTGAGGACCCGGAGGAACGTCTGCGTCTCTATCGGAGGCTTTCCCATTGCCGATCAGAGGAGGCCGTTGAGATGATTCGGGCAGAATTGCTTGACCGCTTTGGTAGGATACCGGAGGAAGTGGACCACCTTTTTGAGGTGATTAAGGTGAAGATTATTCTGACCAGACTTTCCATCCGGAAGTTTGAGGCAACCCCTTCACAGATGGTTTTAACTCTGGATGAGAGAACAAGGCTCTCTCCCGAAAGGGTGGTCCAGTGGGTGGAGCGGGGAGAAGGAAAATATCGACTCACTCCGGATTCCAAACTGATCGTCGAAGAGTGGTCTTACATGGAAAGAGACCCATTTGAGGCGGCAAAAAAGCTATTGCAAGCATTGGCTTGATTATGGTAGATTCATACCTGAATTGAACCGGTTCTCCTCTGGTACGGGATGTTCGCCCCCAGTGGGCGTTTCTTGGGAACCACGGACTTGCCCGTAGGGCTCCATCTGACTCCCATAAAATTTAAGGCAAAGCGATTGTAAAATCTGTTGTCGAAATTGGGCGTGTTTCTTAAACTTCATTGTAGCGCAACCCTTTAGCGTTGCTTCTCATGCTTACCAGGGATTTTTCCATTCCCGCGGGAAAGGAGAAGATGATGAATCGAGGATGGGTCTTCGTTGGGATAGCCTTTTTCCTGTCTCTGGTCTTGAGTTGCGGGAAACCCGGAGAGAAGGAGATGGGCAGAAAGGAACTGGTGAGGATCGGTGACCTCTCCATCTCGATCGAAGAATTTCGTCAGATGTCGGAGAAGCAGCCCCTTGAGGGAAAGATGAGGCTTCTCGATGAGAAGGGGATGAGGGATTTCCTCGAGAATTATGTCATCACCCGAGAGGTGCTTTATCGGGAAGGAAAGAAGAGAGGACTTGACAAGGACAAAGAGATTCTTGCCAAAGTGGAGGATTTCAAAAGGGCCATGGTCATCGATGCCCTGATTGAGGAGGTGTTGAAGGGAAAGATCGAGGTGACTGAGGAGGAGGTCCAGCGATATTATAGAGAGAATAAGGCCCTCTTTACAGAGCCCCTTGAGATTAAGATCCGTCATATTGTGGTCAACTCCGAGCCGATATTGAAGGAGGTTTTAACGAGACTTTCGAAGGGAGAAAGTTTTGAGAAATTGGCCTCCACCTACAATATTGATCGGACCAAGGAGGATGGTGGAAATCTCGGCTATATCCGAAGGGGACAATTGGCTCCGTCCTTTTCCCAATTCGAAGAGGCTGCTTTCTCATTGGTGAAAAAAGGAGATCTGAGTGAGGTTGTCAGAACACCCTATGGGTTCCACATCATCCAGCTGGAGGATATGCGCGGCACGAGTCTTAGGCCCTATGAACAGGTGAAGGAGAAGATTCGATTCTTTCTACAAGGGAAGAAGAGACAGGACGCCTACCTCGAATATGTGAAAGAGGCAAAGTCGAAGGCGAACATCCGGATCAATGAGAAGTTGTGGGCTGAAGAAGAGAGGAAGGTGAAGGGAGAAAAGAGATGAACAAGGTTTTGGGTTACCTCTGTTTTCTCCTCCTACTTCAGGGATGCGGGTTATGGGAGGCTGGCCTTCCCGATCATATTCTTGCACGGATCGATCATGAAGAGATCACAGTGGATGAGTTCAACCGGGAATTTAAGGAGCTGATCCTTAATCAGAAGAAGGAGGAACGGAGTTCCGAATTAGGAGAACTTAAACAGGCATATCTCGAGCAGATGATCGAAAGGAAGATCCTGGCACAGGAGGCCAGACGTGTGGGCATCCAGGTTTCCGCAGAGGAGTTGAGCCAGACCATTGCCGAGATCAAAAAGGACTATCCTGGAGAAGGATTCGGGGAGAAATTGGGACTCAAAGGAACAAGCATCGAGGAGTGGAAGGTTTGTCTGGAAGAGAAGTTGCTTGCGGAGAAGATGGTCCGAACCAGCCGCCAGTACCCAGGAAAGATCGAAGAGAAGGAGGCCCGTGACTTTTACGAGAAGAATCGCTCTCTGTTTCGACTTCCGACCAGAGTGAAGGTGCGCCAGATCGTCGTAGCGGATGGAAATGAGGCGATCCAGCTCCAGAAGCGGTTGAAGAAGGGAGAGAATTTTGAGAAGTTGGCCAAAGAGAAATCGCTTGGGCCTGAAAAAGTCCTGGGAGGCAATTTGGGTTATTTCACTCAAGGGGAAAAGCCCGCAGAGTTCGATCACGTCTTCTCCATGGAGGTGGACACAATCAGCGAAGTAATCAAGAGTCCTTATGGGTATCACATTTTTAAGTTGGAGGAGAAGAAAGAGTCGAGGGAGCTCTCGTTTGAAGAGGCAAAGAGGAGCATTCTTCAAAGGCTTGAGCAGGAGAAGGGAGAGGAGGCATATCAACGGTGGTTCAACAATCTGAAAGAGAAGAAAAAGGTGAAGATCAACAGAAAGTGGTTGAAATCATGAGAGGCTGCGGGAAACTTTTTATTATCCTGGGAATTCTATTTTCCCTGACAGGGCTTTTTACTTTGAGCAAAGCTGCAGTGGACCGCATTGTGGCTGTTGTCAATCAGGAGATCATCACCCTCTCAGAGGTGGATAAGGTCATTGATCATCTTAAGGCTGAGATTGACACAAAAGATCGTCTGGAAAGGCGGGTGCGGATCAATGAACTCTCACGCATGGCGCTTGAAAGGCTCATCGAAGAGAAGCTCATCGACCAAGAGGCTAAAAAAGCCGGCATCAAAGTGGCAGCCAAAGAAGTTGATGGAGCCATTGAGGAGATCAAACGGAGAAATTCAGCCACCCAGGAGGACCTTGAGAACGCCCTGGCCAGAGACGGGTTGACGCTGGAGGCGTTCAGAAAGGATATTGAGAAGAAGATTCTTCGCACCAAGGTAGTTCAGTTTTCAGTCAAGGTGGAGCCCAATGTGGGCGAGAAGGAATTGAGGGAATTCTATCAGAAGAATGCGGACCGCTACCGAACCGAGGAGATCTATCGGCCAGCCCATATTCTCTTTAAGGTTTCCAAAGAAGCCTCACCCGAAGAGGTTCGCCAGGTCAGGGCCAAATGTGAGAAGGTCTTGAACCGAATCAGGGCTGGCGAGGACTTCGGAGAGTTGGCTATCATCTACTCGGAGGATATCTCGAGTAAGGACAAGGGCGATCTCGGCGTTTTCAAAAAAGGGGAGCTGCTCCCTGCTTTCGAAAAAGAGACCCTCCAGTTAAAGGTGGGAGAGATCAGCGGAATCGTCAGGACCGATTACGGATTTCACATCATCAAACTCCTCGATCGCAAAGGAGGACATCCCCTTCCATTTGAAGAAGTCAAAGAGAGGGTCCGGCAGGAGTATCTTGATAGAGAATTTGAAAGGAGTCTCAAACAGTATCTGGATTCTTTGAAGGCGAAATCGATCATCGAAATCAAACTGTAAAACTGTTCGGAGTTATGAGTTCGGAGTTCGGAGAAAAAACTCCAACTGATTTTATCCCACAGGACTCCAGAATCAAATCATCTGATTATAAAAATGACTAAGGATTCCCCAATCTCCCCTTCTCCCCATCTCCCCTTTGGCGAATTTCTTCCAAAGATTGGTATCACGATGGGGGATCCTACGGGGATTGGGCCGGAGATCATTGTCAAGGCCCTTTCCACAGAAGCGGTCATTAAGGTCTGCTCCCCTGTTGTTTTTGGAGATGAACAGGTTCTGCTGGATACGATTCGAAGAGAGAATCTCTCGGTTCAACTGAAGGCTATAGATGAAATACCAGAAGAGGGATATCAACCCGAAAAGATCTTTCTCTTTCCCTCAAGCCAGTTGAAGGTTGATTCCTTCATCTTCGGAAACCCCGACAGAAAATGTGGCGAAGCCATGGTGAGATATGTTGATGACGCAGTGAGATGGATTAAAAGGGGAAAGATCGATGCTATCACCACCTGCCCCATCAACAAGCAGGCGATCAATGAAGCTGGATACCTTTTCTCAGGCCATACTGAACTCTTAGCCAATCTTGCTCAGTCTTCGAATGTGGCCATGATGTTCCTCGGCACAAGATGGAAGGTGGTTCTGGTGACGACGCACCTTCCTTTAAGAGAGGTCTCCAAATGGATCCAGAAGGATCGTATCCTCCAGGTCATCCGGCTGACCGATGAGGGTTTGAGAAAATATTTCGGAATTGATCAACCCCGGTTGGCTGTTCTTGGGCTGAATCCCCATTGTGGAGAGGAAGGGCTCTTAGGAGTTGAGGAGAGAGAGGAGATTACTCCAGCCATTGATGAAGCAAGATCTCAAGGAATGGATGTTCAAGGTCCCTTTTCAGCCGACTCTTTTTTTGACATCTCTGGTAAAAACCCTTTTGATGCTGTTATCGCCATGTATCATGACCAGGGACTTATCCCTATAAAAACTTTTGGTTTTAAAGAATCGGTGAACTTTACACTCGGTTTACCATTTATCCGGACCTCTGTAGCCCATGGAACGGCCTATGATATTGCAGGGAAGGGATTGGCTGATCCAACCAATCTTATCAAGGCGATTATCACAGCTGCTAACCTATCAAAAATAAAGAGATAATTTTGATGTCCTGGTTTTAGAAAAAATTATTGACAAATCGATTTATTTCGGCTAATAAAAAGCATTTGTGAAAAATATCATTTGTTATAGGAGACCGGTATGAGGGAAGTTGTCGTCGTCAGTGGAGCAAGAACAGCTATTGGTAATTTTGGCGGTTCTTTGAAAGATGTTCAGGTGGTGAAATTGGGTGCCACTGTCATCAGAGAGGTCTTGAAGAAGGCAGGTCTCAAACCCATCCCGAGAAAGGAATATGCTGAGATTGGACCGGATTTGCTGAAGGGCGTGGGGATGACGGAATTGGAGAAGGCTCATTATCAATGGGATGGGTCTTCCAAAGAGGTGGAAATTGATGAAGTCATCATGGGCAATGTGATTCAGGCTGGCCAGGGGCAGAATCCAGCTCGACAGGCCATGATCATTGGAGGCGTTCCAAAGGAGACACCTGCATTCACCCTCAATAAGGTATGTGCTTCAGGGCTGAAAGCGATAGCACTGGGAGCCCAGTCCATTGTGGCAGGGGAGGCAGAAGTGGTGATTGCGGGTGGTATGGAGAATATGAGCCAGGTTCCCTATGCCTTTCCTCAAGGGCGCTGGGGAGCAAGAATGTTTAACCAGGAGATGGTGGATCTGATGGTCTTCGATGGCCTTTTTGAGATTTTTTATGGATACCATATGGGAATCACTGCAGAGAATATCGCCGAGAAATACGGGATCTCAAGACAAGAACAGGACGAAATAGGCCTGCTCAGTCACCAGAGGGCAAGGGCTGCTATTCAGAAAGGGATTTTAAAACAGGAGATCGTTCCTGTTGCCATTCCTCAAAAGAAAGGAGAACCTGTCCTCTTCGATACAGATGAGAGGCCCATGGACACTTCGTTGGAGAAGATGAGTAAACTTCCCACAGCCTTCAAAAAGGGAGGGACCGTCACAGCAGGGAATGCCTCTGGAATCAACGATGCAGCCGCTGCGGTTCTTCTGATGTCGAAAGAGAAAGCGAAGGAGTTGGGTCTGGAACCTCTGGGTAAGATCAGAGCTTATACCTCAGCGGGAATCGATCCAGCCTATATGGGTTTAGGGCCGATCCCCGCAACCCGAAAGGTTCTGAAGAAGGCAGGCCTTTCATTGAACGACATTGGACTGATCGAGCTGAATGAGGCGTTTGCTTCGCAGGCGATTGCCTGTCTAAGAGAGTTGAAGTTCGATCTTGAAAAGACCAATGTGAATGGAAGTGGGATTTCATTAGGCCATCCCATTGGCTGCACGGGTGCACGACTGATCGTTTCGCTCCTCTATGAGATGG
>CAKZKY010000098.1 GCA_937124575.1 uncultured Pseudomonadota bacterium
TTACTAGCGATGATGTTATTGTACTCCATGGGGCACGCCAGGTTGGGAAAACCTGCATTCTCCATTACCTTCAAGACCAGCTGAAAAGACAGGGAAAGACAACCTACTTTATTGACCTCGAAGATTCCCGTTATGTAAGAATCCTTAACGCAGGGGTTGATGCTTTCCTAAAACATCTTGAAGAAGAAGGGATTACCTCCCCCGCTAAAAAGGAGAAATGCTTTATTCTGGTTGATGAAATCCAGTACCTTGCCGATCCTTCCTCTTTTTTGAAGTTGGTGGCAGACCATCATAAGCATATCAAGCTTATTGTTTCAGGTTCGTCAAGTTTTGCCATAAAAACAAAGTTCAGAGACACGCTTGTCGGTAGAACAGTAAATTTTGAGATTTTTACTCTCTCGTTCAGGGAATTCCTTTTCTTCAATCAAGTTCATTTCGAGGAAGGCAGGGTCTACACTGAAAAGAAGGCAGATGAACTCAGAGAAAAGTTCAGAGAGTACATCCTCTTTGGAGGGTATCCCAAGATTGTTCTAACCCCGGAGGTGGACAAGAAGGAAAAATACTTGCAGCAAATTATAGATACCTATGTAAAAAAGGATATTCGAGACCTCGCCAACGTAAAGGACATAGATAAGTTTAATAAGCTACTTGAAGCCCTTGCCAGTCAGAGTGGCCAGTTACTCAATATGAGGGAGCTCTCTAACACAACTCGAATCGCAGTTCAGACGATAGAGAGATATCTCTTTATCCTCGAAAACACCTATGTCCTACGGGTAGTCAGACCTTTCAACAGAAATATCCGTTCAGAACTCTTCAAACAACCCAAAATATACTTCTACGATTCAGGAATGATGCAGATGCTCTGGCTGAAAGGTTTGCAAAGAGAAATCCTCGGCCAGGTGTTTGAGACCAGCATGTTTGGGGAATTGGTAAAGAAATACGGGAGAGAAAATATTTTTTATTGGCGAACAAAAGACAAGAAGGAAATTGATTTTATACTGAAAATAAAAGACTCGCTCATCCCCATCGAAGTGAAACTCAATTTTGAACAGTTTAATCCATCGGCCATGAATTATTTCAATGCACACTATAATATCGAAAATTACAAAATCGTGGGGCTCAAAGGTACACAAAAGGACCCGCACTATGTCCACCCGTGGGAGATATAGCCCTAATTGGAGACTAATTCGGGCGAGTTCCTATTTGATTTAGCACCGCAGGATAACCCATCAATCTGAAAAATATTCAGGCTTCATATCAACCGTCAATCCGTCGCTGTTCATCAAACGTTTTGCCAACCCTTCGATCTTTGGAAGTTCATACTCAAAGAAATAACGAAAGGCATAAAGCTTACCGTTATAAAAATTGGCCTCTGTCTCTCCCGGGCCATTCCTCAGGGCTTTGACCGCAACCGTTGCCTGTGAAAGCCATTGCCAGGCCACACAGATGATTCCAAAGAGCTCTAAATAGAGGGTCGCATCCGCTAAAAAGAGCTCAGGACTTCCTTTCTCTCTGACCCCCATCAGATGGGAAGTGACTTTTCGAAGCAGTGTCAATGAATCTTTAAGCTTATGCGTATAAGACTGAAGTGGTTCGAATGTCTCCGCTTCGCCTAAGGTTTTTTCCACCTCCTCCAGATAGAGTTTAAAAGCCTTACCGCCCTTCATGACGACCTTTCGGCCTAAGAGATCCAATCCGTGAATGCCTGTGGTTCCCTCGTGAATCGGGTGAATCCGCATGTCTCGAAAATGTTGTTCCAAGGGGTAGTCATCGCAGTAGCCTGATCCCCCCAGACATTGTAATCCCTGGCTCACCGCAAGCTGACCCATCTCCGAGGGGTAAGTTTTGGCAACTGGAGTGAGAAGGTCTAAAAGAAGCTCATTCTTCTCCTTCTCTTCTCCTGAGAGAACATTCGCAAGGTCAGCATATTTCCCGCATTGCAAAAGCAGGGCAAGAGCCCCTTCCACAACAGAGCGCTGGAAGAGCAGCATCCGTTTTACATCAGGGTGTTCGATAATGGGAACCTGTGGCAAAGCAGGATCTTTGGTGGAGGGCCTCCTTCCCTGGAGTCGTTTTCTGGAATAGTCTAAGGCAGCATAGTAAGCAGCTGAGGCAATAGCTGTGGCTCCAATCCCTACCCCAATTCGTGCCTCATTCATCATCTGAAACATTTGAATAAGTCCCTGATGAGGCTCACCTACCAGA
>CAKZKY010000099.1 GCA_937124575.1 uncultured Pseudomonadota bacterium
AGCGAGATTGAAGCGGTGGTAGGTAAGTTGGTAGGAAAGAGCGAAGCTCTTTACAGGAAGTTGTGCATCCATCTGAGTCATCAATGGAGTGGATGGAGGCTTGAGGAGATTGGGGCGCATTTTGGGATGACAGGAGCAGCAGTGAGCCAGACAAGTCGGAGATTTGGAAAGGTGGCAGAGAAAGACAGGAGCATAGAAAAACTACTCGAAAGGATAAAGGAGAAATTGTTTAATGTTGAGACCTGACCCCATTTTGTTGAATGTCGGTTGCGGAAATGATTATCGGGAGGGGTTTATCAATATTGATGGCAGGGATGATCTTCCGAGGGTGGATCGGGTAATCCATGTGAGCCAGGAGTCCCTATTGACGTATTTTAAGGCGGGGACCATTGATTTTATCCTTGCCAATGATTTCATTGAGCATCACTTCCACTGGGAAGCTGTTAGGATTATGAAAGAATTTTTTACCCTGCTCAAACCCGGGGGAATCCTTGAGATGCGGCTTCCAGATTTTGAACAGATCTGCTCGTCAACCGATCTGCCCATGGAGAAAAAAATTAACCTGCTATTTGGCGGGCAGGATATTCCTCAGGGAGAGGCAGATCCATCCTCAAGAAAGCGGTTCCCAGAATTTTTCTGCCACAAATACGCCTACACGCCGAATACAATGAGGCAGGAGCTTGAGGCGGTTGGTTTTAAAGAGATTGTCACCCGACCGGAGGGGACTAATTTTGTTGTCACCGCCTCAAAGCGCTCAGGGTAATTCAACCGCTTGACTAAACCAAATTATATAATATAATTATTCAAAATTTGTAGAAGCTAAAAATAATTTTATGAATATTCTGGTGTCTTCAACGCGACAGTGGAATCCAGGGGATGAATTTATTTTCTTTGGTGTTCAGAATCTTCTGAAGGAGTCATTCCGAGAGCATCGGATTAACTGGGTTCTCTACGATCGAAATCCTGACCTTTTCGTTGATGGGTTCAGCCATCCTGTTCATCGGGAGAGGTTATGGGGGAATTCATTCCATCATGGAAACCCTCAATGCTTTGACCTGGGGGTTATTGCAGGAACTCCAGAGTGGATGGGCCTGCCACTGAAAGGGTTTTATAATACAGTCAAAGAGGGCCATCTCCCCCTAATCTTATTGGGCGTTGGTTATATTGATGCCCCTATTACCTTTTCAGAGGATGAATTATACTGTTTCCGTCACCAGTTAAAGGTTGTTACAGCCCGGGATGAATATGCCTCTCGAGCTTTCAACGAATACGGTATTCCTCATGAAATATTGCCCTGTCCAGCGCTGTTTGCCTCATGGAAAGAAACACCACCTCCAAGCATTCAAAAGATTGGCTTCATTATCCAGACCAGCAAGACTTTAAATCAATCGGTGTCTGAGGAACTCTGCCATGCTTCCGTACATGCCGTCAAGCAACTGAGAAAGAAAGGGTTTGTAGTCGAAGTGGTGTGTCATTATATTGATGAGTTTGTCGAATTTAGCCGAACCCTTGCACCGGTTCGATATTCGTATGATGCCCGTGACTATATTGATCTCCTGAAGGATTATGATCTGATCCTCTCGACGCGCCTCCACGGTGCAATCCTTGCCAATTCGCTGGGCAAACCCGCCCTGATGTTAAACAGCGATGATTCTCGATGCAAAGGCACCATCTCACATTTTCCCTATATTTTTACGGCACATCCCGAAACCATCGTAGATGAGGTCACTGCTTTTGAGGCAAAGGATCTCGATGGACTTGTTCCGTGGAAAGCCCACATCAGGGATAGATATCTATCGCTATTAAACAGTCTTGAACAGTGAAGGACAATGAAAATTTCGATAAATTTTAAAGTGGTTTGGGACAGCCTTAGCGAAAAATCGTTCCCCCTCGAAAAGGATTTGACGGTTAAGTCCTGTATTCACAGCGGCAATGCAGGAGATATCATTTATTCCCTTCCTACAGCCAAAGAGTTAGGAGCAAGTCATTATATCATCAATCTAACCTCGGACCCAGCTTTTGGCGGTTTGGGTGGAAGAGCGATCACTTTTCCAATGGCCCGCGCCTTAGCCCCCCTTCTGTTGAGTCAACCCTATATCAAAAGGGTGACCATTGTGTCCAGCAACCTCCCCCTCGAGTTTTTAGACCAACCCATCGAGGGGGTCGATTTCATCCTGGATAGATTTCGGCTTCACGACCCTGGCAAACATCACCTCGCCATATGCCACGCTTTGGCATTTGGAGTCCATCTCAATCTTTATGAAAAGTGGCTCCATGTAAAGAGCACCAAGTCGGATCAGAAGTATATCGTTCTTTCTCTGACAACGAGATATCGCTCCCTACCTAAGGAATACTGGTCAGAGGTCTTATCCGGATTGGAAAATGTGGTGGCCATTGGCCTCCCGCAGGAATTTGATTCCTTAGCGGGAATAACGGCCGATTTTGTGACATGCCATGATCTACTTGAAATGGCCACCCTGATTCAGGGGTCTCTTCTATTTATCGGAAATCCAGGTCTTCCCTATGCCATTGCAGAGGGGTTGAAAGTCCCAAGAGTGGTTGAAGTGTTTCCTGAATATCAAAATGCCTACCCTATTGGAAGATCCGGCTACACGGCCCCGCCTTCGACATTAGAAGCGAGGAATCTTATTGATCGTCTTATTGCTGACTCACCCGAAGAAGTTTTAAAACATCAAAATTCGGCTCTATGCCAGAAAATTGCCGGATTGGAGGAAGTTGTCAAGCAGAAGAAATTATATGTCTCGACCCTTGAAGGTGAACTCAGAGAGAGAGAGACTCAGATCGGCAGTCTTGAAGCCCGCCTCAGGGAGAGGGAATTGCATCTCTCAACCCTTGAGGAGACGATCAGATCCCATGA
>CAKZKY010000100.1 GCA_937124575.1 uncultured Pseudomonadota bacterium
TTGATGTAATCGCGCGTATTGCTCCGGTTGTAGCCTGCCGATAAATCGACGTAGGGATAATGCTGGGCCCGATACTTTTTAACCTCTTCTTCGAAATATTGGATGTTATATGAAAAATATTTAAGGGCCGGATTGCGCTCCCTGGCCATTTCTATCCAGCGGTCGAGAGCGTCAGGTTCCGGCGGGTTGAGGGGGATGGAATCCCTCAGCCGGCTTGGTGCGAAAGGGCCTGGACCGACAATCCTCTGGAGTGCCGTCATCTTCACCGACAGGTTATTCTGAGCCTCCGCCTCCTTTGATAGGACGAGGTGATAACGCGCCTCTGCGTCGTGAACCTCCGTGATGGCGACCGCCCCGGCCTTAAACATCTTCTTCGCCTGCTCCAGCTGCTTGGCCACGGCCTCCTTTTCTTCGGCAACCAGCTCGAGCGTGTCCCTTGCGGCAAGGACATGGAGATAGGCCTCGGTGACACGAACGCCCAGATTCTGGAGGGTTTCGGCCAATTTCATCTCTCCCATGGGCGGCAGGAGGTTGTGCTGTCGGTATTCTGCAAAGCGAGAAAGATTGAGGAGGGGCTGTTTGATATGGATATTGTAGGTTGTGCCGGTATAGTTCTGATAGATCTCTGGAGCGGTATCAAATTCATATCGGGAGATCGTTCCTGAGGATTGAATCTGCGGTAAAAGATAAGATAGGCCTTGCCTGGACTTGGTCTGATAGGCCTGATTCTCATAAACGGCCGATGCATACAAAGGGTCGTACTCTTTAGCCCGCTTGTGGGCCTCCATCAGGTCCATGGCATAGGGGGAAGAAGGCAGCACGGGCTGAAGAAAGAGAATGGAAACCAACCCGAGGAGGAGATGGAAAGGGAGAAAATGCTTTTTTCTACAACCCAATTCAATTTTCATTTTGTCTTGCCTCGTGGTTGAATCCTTGCAACTTGGTTCGCGTTTGAACCATGAAAATGACTAACCCCCTTACTCCTCTTTAGCAATGGGGGGATTTGAAACTTTATTTTCTGAGCAACATAACAAATCCTTTCGATATGTTGCAAGAGTCATCTCCACATTACTGTAATTCAGACGCCAGACCTCAGACTTCAGGGCTTGGATTGAAGAGGATGGAATAGAGAAGTCTAAAGTCTGATGTCTGGGCCTGAATCACAGTCCTTTAGGGCTTATAGCCGATCAGGGCGAAATCCCTTGGCGCTTTTATATAATCGTTTATATCATTGAGCTTCCATTCTGTTGATTTGATCAGCTTCAAATCTTTCCCTTCGTCCAGAACAAAGTAAGAGCCGGTTCGGATAAACCCTCTGCTTTCAGCAATGAAGTTCAGGGTATCGGGATGGAACGGTTTCTGATGGCTGGGGTCTCTGTAAAAATCATAGAAGCTTACAAAGATATTCGTAGGGTTGGGGGTCTCGAAGAGAATCATTCCGCCCGATTTTAAAACTCTCAGGGCCTGGTCAAATAATTCGATCAATGTTTTAAAGGAAAGATGCTCAATAAGATGAAATCCGGAAATGACATCAAGAAAACCTTTCTCCAGACCTTTAAGATATTCGATGGCATCCGACTCGATGACATCAAGCCCCTGTTCTCTGCATTGGAGCAAGGCCACATTGTTGATATCCACGCCTTTGGCTCGGTAGCCGTTTTCTCGCAGAAGTTCCAGCCAATCTCCCCTGCCGCAACCGAGATCCAAGATGGAAATATCTCTCTTTTCGGATCGGATTTTATCGAGGTAGGGTAGATAAACGCTTAATTTCCGCTTGATTTCATCCCGTGTGCCTCTATACCGGTCCTCAAAGGCCATATACGCCATATACATTGGATCCAGGATATGGTCTTCTTCTTTGAGGATATTTTTTATCTGTTCATGAGAAAGAGGTTCTGGAAAACGTTTTCTTAATTCCTCAAGTAGGAGGACGAACCGCCTCTGTTGGTCTAAGATGTTTAACCGGTGCTCACTCACCTTTCTTGATATGTCCTGAGTGGTTGTGGTCAACTCCTCTACGCTCTCACGGTCTGCCTTGTTTGAAAGGA
>CAKZKY010000101.1 GCA_937124575.1 uncultured Pseudomonadota bacterium
AGCTTGGCCACAATGACAAAAAGAGCCTTCTGGGATTCCAAATATTCGATGGTCTCGTGATCGTAAAAACCCTTGTCGGCTCGGATAATTACGATCTTTACAGAGGGAGGCAATTTGGCAAAAGAGGCCTTCAGGAGTTCCACGGTTCCAGTAGCGGTATGGGTATCGCCAGGGCGAAGTTCTCCATGCCAGAAATCTTTGGTGATCCCATTGAAACAGAGCAGGGGATGGTAAGAAGGACGACCCCACTTCTTGGGATTGTAACCAATACGAGCCATCTCTTGTTTTCCATAGAGGATAAGGACCGTCGAGTCCAGATCGAAGATCACCCTGATCGGAAGTTTCGGTCTTAGTATCATGGATAAGAGCAACCGGTCGTGGAGTTTCCTCAATTTGGGAAGAGCCAAGGGAGCCATTCGAAGAAGGAAGCGTCTCAAAGTCGTTGGATTGGGATAGGTGGGTAATCCTGTGAGGTATTGGAAGACACCGTTGTGTTTTAAGAGATGGGTTGTTTCGATCCGCCCTAATCCCAGGGCAATGGGATAAATCAAGGCTAACATCTCCTCGGCAACTGTGTAGCGATTGTTGCGTTGGAGGAAATGCAGATATTGAGATAGGAGTGATCGAAGATTGATCTTCTGAAAAAACTTTTGGAGCAGATATAATCCGCCAAAATGGGTCAAGCTTTTGCCAGAGAAGGAGATTTGTAAATTTTTTGGACCCCGCTTCATGGTATAATGCTAACCTAATTAAAAAGTAGGTTAACATTATACCAAAAAAGGAGGCAATAAAAACCAAATATTTCATTTTGAGGCCTTATTTACGGATTAAAACTCATTTTGCTTGATTCTTTATCTATAGTTTTCAGGCCGAATTCAGGATTAATTTCTTTATCTTTTGCTCCGTCTTTCTGAACATCTCCAGAAGATCTTGGTTTACCGATTGATCAAACTCCCTTAACCATCTTGAGACTTGGTCTGAATCCTGTTTCATGTTTATACTACGCAACGGTTTGGTTTGTCCACTCTTTTTTCTCCAAAAGATAGGGTTAAAAACATTAAACCACTTCCTCACATTGAAGGAAAGACCGGATGCTCTCATCTTCGGTTATCACAATTTTCCCAAACCCTTTTCAAAAAGTAACCAACCTTACCCAAAGGGTTTCTTATCTCTCTTTTGATAGGGATAATTTAACCCGGAATAAATCGAATCGGTTGTTCGGTATCAGAATAATGAATCGGATTTAGTAATATCGGATTATGTTTAAATGGTGAGAATGGCTTTTTAGGGGAACAAAAAATTAAATGGATATTGTCTCGGTCAAATTGTGAAACCCATTGTTGTATAATTTATTGAAATCATTGGCGCCCCTGGCGTGACTCGAACACGCGGCACACGGATTAGGAATCCGTTGCTCTATCCACCTGAGCTACAGGGGCAACGCTGGTAACTATACAATTTCTTTGGTCTTTGGTCAATATCAAAAGTGAAGTGATTAAATTTTACGTAACTGCTTGCAAATGGTTATGTAAAGTTCGTCCAGAACCGTATTCGTAGAAATAGGCTCCCAGTCTGGAGTTTTAAAAACTCGTGGGAGCGAAGGGATTTCTTCCGGCCTATCTTCTGAAAAGTGTGACGATAATAATAGACGGATCATCCTGTCTTGGCAATGAATCTCCCAAAAACCGACTGTATGATGAAGGTCTTTAAGACCTTCCTGCTCCTTAAATTTAGCCGAATAAACGACTTTCAGCCATACCCCAATGGTCTTCTCGGATAAGGGGACAAGATTTTCTGCATCGTAAAAAAATTCTCCTTTTTCATTCTCCTGCAAAAATTTCCAATCCACCCCCAGGACCGTTGTATGGGTAAGAATGGTAAGACTGATGAAGATTAAAACGCCAACCCTATTCATTGACACTCCCCTGCTTTTCCTCTTCGAGAAATAGGTCCGAACCCTTCAGGAACATGAAATCCGTCCTCAACCACCTAAAAAAAAGCCATTTCAAATAGCTGAACAGTCACTCGGAATTAAATTTTTTAAATTATAACCTATTCTCTCAAAGAGAGAGAAAAAAGTTGTTACCCCACTCTGAGAGTGATAGAAAATAGACCTTTCTGAAAAATGAGGATTGAAAAGTGGGATGGCTTGACAAGTCAAAGAAGAAAAGGATATTGGAATGGATAAAGGAGGAGTAAAACCTAATGGATGAGCATTTAAACGAGTTGATCAGCGATCTTAAGACCTACCTTGAATATCTCAAGGGGATGGGAATCGATTCATTACCCATCTCAAAAAATTTTTTGGAAAGGCCTAATCCCTCTGACCTTCTTACCCTCCAAAGGATTCGAAAAGAGTTGGGCGATTGCAAGAGGTGTAAACTTCATCGAACCCGAAGGACGATTGTCTTTGGAGAGGGAAATGAAAGGGCGGCCTTGATGTTTATTGGAGAAGGTCCTGGCTATGATGAGGATGTTCAGGGAAGGCCCTTTGTGGGGAAGGCCGGCCAGCTCTTGACGAAGATTATCCAATCGATCCAACTCCAAAGAGAAGAGGTCTACATCACCAATATCATCAAATGTCGACCTCCACAAAATCGTAACCCTGAGCCCGATGAAATCGAAACCTGTACCCCCTTTCTCATGAAACAGATCCAGGCTATTCAGCCCAAAATCATCTGCGCCCTGGGAACCTTTTCGGCTCAGACCCTGCTCAAAACCAACGCAAAGATCACCACCCTCCGGGGAAAAGTCTATGATCTGGAGGGAATCCAGGTGATCCCAACCTATCACCCCGCCTTTCTATTGAGAAATCCCGACAAGAAGAAGGAGGTCTGGGAAGATATGAAAAAGATTCAACAATTTATGTCCCAAATAGAAAGGACCTATCCGGAAGGCAAGGATAGTCGATAATTCAGTTCAACCCCTTTCTCCCCTAAGACATCGAGAAGCCTAAAGGCCGCCTCTTTCAAAAGGATGTCCCAGATGGAGAACCTTCTCTTGGGATAAATGACATTGGGTTTTCCCTCAATCGCCACCTCTTTTGCGGCAAGGTCGATGGTATCTTGCAAATTGCCAATTTGATCGACTAACCCCAGCTGTTTGGCTTGTTCTCCAGTGAGAATGCGTCCATCGGCAATCTGGGCCACCCTTTCGCGGTCCATTTTCCTCCCCTCTGCTACTGCCTGAACAAATTGCTGATGGACATTGTCGATCACCACCTG
>CAKZKY010000102.1 GCA_937124575.1 uncultured Pseudomonadota bacterium
AGGAGGGAGATATGAGAGAGAGAAGGTTGATGACAATGGTTTTGGTTCTTATGACGTCTGTATTCTTCATGGCCATATATATACCCGCCTTACACGCTCAAACAAAACCCATTGAGTTGAAATGGGGACACTTTGTGCCCACATCCCATGCCATGCATGCCGAGGTGATCGACCCTTTGGTTAAAGAGATCGAGAAGGCCACCGAAGGTAGGGTCAAAATAACGATCTATCCCGGTGCCACCTTAGCGAAGCCGGCTGACCTTTATGATTCGGCAGTGACAGGCATTGCTGACTTCGTTTATACACTTCCAGCCTACTCGCCTGGTAGACTTCCTCTGTCAGAAGGCCCGGAACTTCCATTTCTATTTAAATCCGCCAAACACGTTACCGAAACGCTCTATGGGCTTTGGGAGAAGTTTCCAGAATTCAGAAATGAATATCGTGAGGTGAAGATGTGTTGGATCTGGGCAGGGGATGTAGGTCAATTGTTTACGAGAAAGCCTGTTCGTACAATGGATGATCTGAAGGGAATGAAAATAAGGGTCCATGGTCCGGCGACGAAAGACTTGGCAGCCGCTTTCGGGGCTTCACCGATTACATCACCGGTTGGCGAGCAGTATGAAATGCTGAAAAGGGGGGTCATTGATGGTGTCTTTACCCCTTGGTCAGCCAGCATGCATTTTCGACTTCATGAGGTCACTTCCCATGCGACCATTCTGAACGCCTATGTGCCCATTATGGTTTCGGTGATGAATAAAGAAACCTTCGGGAAATTGTCACCCAAAGACCAGAAGATAATTGATGACCTGATAGGGAAAAAGGTGGCCATGAAAGGTGCAGGGATTTATGACGATATTGCTTTAAAATCGATTGATATTCATAAGAAGGCTGGCATGCAAATCTACGAACTCCCACCTGCGGAAATGGAGAAATGGAAATTGGCCGTTGAGCCCCAGTATAAGGCATGGGCGAGCAAGATGGATGGGAAGGGGCTTCCCGGAAAAAGATTCCTTGATGAAATGATTAAACTTAGCAAGGAATACGCTCCCAAGTAATTACGTTCCTTAATGGCTCCCTCCTCTCTTTGATACATTGAGAGGAGGGAGAGGCAAACCCTTTGTTAAGGCCGAAATGGGAGATGAAGATATAGAAAGGGGAAGTCATTATGATCTTCGCTAAAATTGCTCGCTTATTCGAAAAGATTTTCTATCCGGTCATTCGAGGGGTGTATAAGATCGGGTTGGGAATTCTCCTGGTGATGATGTTTTTAACCATTGTGGATGTCACCGGACGCAAATTTTTTGCGGCTCCCATAACAGGGTCCTATGAACTGACGGAGTTTCTGCTTGCCCTTCTTGTCTTTTCCGCAATTGGTTATACCCAGGTTCAGAAAGGACACATCGCCACAGAGGCTTTGGTTTCCCGCTTCTCACAGAGAACACAAGCGTTGATTGAAAGCGTTGTCTATTTTATCAGCCTGGCGGTTTCGTCAGTGATGACCTGGCAGTTGGCAGCCCAGGCGAAGCGCTTATGGTTGGGAAAGAATGTGACGGGTGTCCTCCATCTTCCCATCCACCCTTTTGTCATAGCAGCTGCCTTTGGAAGTTTGCTCTTCTGTTTGGCGCTATTCGTGGACTTTTTTAATTCATTGCAGAAAGTGAGGCAGAAATGAGTCCGGAGATGACGGGTATTGTAGGGATCGTTCTTTTCTTTGTGGTCCTTGCATTTAAGATGCAGATCGGTTTGTCCATGCTCTTCGTTGGTCTTTTGGGTTTTGCTTATCTATCAAGCCCGAAAGCGATGTTAGCTAAACTGGGGATGGATGCCTTTGCGAACGCCAGTGTTCATGCCCTGAGTGTTATTCCGCTTTTTGTACTGATGGGTCTATTTCTCTTCCATGCAGGGTTAGGCCACGAAATTTATAAAGCCCTTTATGCTTGGATCGGACGTGTGCGAGGAGGCTTAGGAATGGCGACGATTGGTGCTTGTGGCGTTTTTGGCGCGCTCTCAGGTTCCATCATTGCCACAGTGGCTACCTTCACAGCAGTCGCCTTGCCCGAGATGAGACGTTATCAATATAGGGACATTTTTAGTACAGGATGTATTGCTGCGGGAGGTGGTGTCGACATTCTCATTCCACCGAGCACGGTTCTTGTCCTCTATGGGATACTCACCTATGAGTCAATTGGCAAGCTTTTGATTGGAGGAATTGTGCCGGGGATCCTTCTCGCCTTTCTGTTTATAGGTACCATTTATATATGGGTAAAGATTAATCCCAGCCTTGCTCCTCTTCAGCCCAAGGAGAGAGTGCCCTTCCGTGAAAAATTTAAGCTGTCTGCAAAATTATATCCAGTTGCAGTCCTATTTCTAATCGCCATGGGCGGAATTTATTTTGGTATTTTCACGCCTACGGAAGCTGCCGCCGTGGGCGCTTTTGGCGCTTTGATCTACTCATTGGCGACGAAGCATTTGACACGAGAGGGATTCAAAAATGCCCTTTCAGAAGCTGCCAGTGTCACTGGGATGCTCTTTCTCATCCTCATCGGAGCAGGGATTTTCGGTCGGTTCATAACGGTTAGCAAAATACCCATGCAGTTGGCGGCTTTCGTTTCCGGCCTGGACGTCTCTCCTTACGTTATTCTGTTGTTCATTTATCTTTTCTATATTATTCTTGGTTGCTTTGTGGAGGGGCTTGCTGTGCTTGCCTTAACCGTTCCCATACTTTATCCTTTGGTCACAAGTTTAGGCTTCGATGGAGTTTGGTTCGGCATTATTGTGATCATTATGATCAGTATCGGAACGATCACCCCTCCGGTCGGTATCTGTGTCTATGTCACTGCTGGAGTTGCCAAAGACGTCCCGTTAGGGACGATTTTTAAGGGAGCTGTTCCCTTTTGGGTGGCGAAGATTATCCTGGCTATCATTCTAACTATTTTCCCGGAGATAGTGACTTTCCTCCCCAGTCTGATGAAATGAGAGAGGATAGCAGGGAAGAGGTTTGGATTCATACAATTTCCGAGGTCCATTATTGATAGGTTTTGAAGAAAGGAAACCATGAAGAGAAATGTTATGATATGGGTTAACTTCATCCTCATCCTCGGGATGATATCCAATGCTGCCGCAAAGGATTTGGAGGTCAAAGGAAGGCAATTGGTTTCCCAGAAACCACCCTTTACCATGACGTTGCCCTGGGAGTATCGTTTGATCCATTCCTTTTCGCACGACAATCCGACAGAGAGCTCACTGACTCGGGTCTATTTTTACATCAGAGAGAAAGAGAAAAAGGCTGAGGAGATGTTTATCATCCAGATATCCGACAAGACGAATCCTCAGGCTCTGCCAATGACCGCTCAACCGCTTAAACCATACACAGAGAAACGGATGTATTCAAAGGCAAAGATTAAGAAAGGAGAGCTGGAGATAGAGTATCTGACCCAATTGATGGCATGGAACCCAGAGGCCAAATCGCTCCAGCCTATTGTCAAAAAAGGGATTTCGATACCACACCACTGGGCGCTTCAAGGACAGTTTCAATTCATCTATTTGGGAGAGCATGGTGTTTTTGTCCGGTATTCAAAAGATGTTAACTCTTTTGGAATGAAAGTTTCTGGAGAGGGAAAGGCTTGGGAAAAAGATCTTCTTTCCGGAAACGAAAAGAAGGTTTACGAGGTGTTTCAAAAGGGATTTATGGAGATGGTCAATTCCATTGCGATTAAAGCCCCCTGAGAAAACTCTGAAAACCTACTGATTTTCAATCTATTTCTCGTGTTTGCCCTCGAGGCCTGAAAGCAGAGCCTTATTCCTTCCTGGAATCACCATCTCGAAAATGGACTCAACAGTCGTATAGTCGTAATAACCAAGCCGGGCTAAGGGACGAATCCGCAATATATCAATCCGTCCATCCGGCGAGATAAAATCGTCTCGAATATGTATGAGCACCACACGACCGATGACAATGTCAACCGTTCCCATCGGTCCGTTTCCAGGGAGTCTGAGAGTGCTGTGGTAACGGCATTCAAAATGAACCGGCGATTCCGCAACCCGGCAGGGTTTTACCCGAACCGATGGTGCCTTGGTGACGCCAGCAAGCTCAAATTCATCCACTTCTGGAGGCACTTCTGCGGCTGAGCGATTGACTGCCTCACGCAGGTCATAGGTCGCCATATTATAGACAAATTCACCGGTCTGCTCAGCATTGACGACCGAATCTTTCCGTTCCCCACGGGTATTCTGGTTGGCCGCAAACATGACATAAGGAGGATCAAAGGTCAAGTTCTGGAATTGGCTGTAAGGGGCTAAATTGTGTATGCCTCCGATGCTGATCGTCGAGATCCAACCGATGGGCCGAGGTACCACACAGGATTTGAAGGGATCGTGAGGAAGGCCATGGTCATTCTTTTCCGGATCGTAATACATCGCTTCTCCTCCTTTTTGGATTGGAGCTCTGTTTTAAAAGAGATTTTTTTGATATATCTCAATGGATTTGAAAAGGATTTTATAGTAGAAAACCGATCTTGGAGAACGATAGAGACAACTCATCACATTGACGTATGACCCGAATCATTCATCGAATTAACGGTCCGATTATTATTACTACAGCGACACATTGATTTTAAGTGCTTTCGCCTTAGCGACAGCTTTCTTCCTGTGAGAGATATATGCAACATGGTTATGATGAGTGTGGTACTTGATAATTTCTATGGCTCCTTTCAAAGTCAGAGACTTCAGGGGAAAAGTTGCTGCCATGAGCTTCTGTGCTTGGGGTAACGTGAGGGCTGGAGTTTTTTTAAATTGGACTCGAAGCCGCAGCATAAAATGTAGTCCAAGAAAGACGTAGATCATATGGCGATGCCAGGCGGGCCAGGAGCGGTGCTCATAATGATCCATTCCCAGTTGGCTCTTTCCTTCTTCGAAGCATTGCTCGATGGACCACCGCATGATGGATGCCTTGCACATCACAGAAAGAGGCATATCCATGGGTGCATTGGAGAAGGAGAACTTGGTTTTCCCCTCAGGAGTGGTTCGGATAAAGAGCCACACCGAGTCCTCTTGGGGCAGACCAGCTCTGGTGGGATAGACCCGGAGGCGGGTCACCTTAGCGAGGATGGGTCCCTTGGCGCCTTCGGCCAAAACGACAGATTCCCAGTGACATTTGCCAGAGCGTCCAAGGGCTGCGACGGTTTTGGGCTGAGGTTGTCAAGAATCATGTTATATCCCCCCTTTAGAGGGGGACAGGATCATCTCATTTCCCCCCT
>CAKZKY010000103.1 GCA_937124575.1 uncultured Pseudomonadota bacterium
GTATCCCCTGATCGGGTATCCACTCGTACGTGAGGGCTAACTGATGAAGGCTTTGGATTTGATCAGTGCTTCCATGTTGAGATTAAGGATCTTCGATGATGTTTTGTCAACCCGATCACCTCTTCTAAGGATTTTTTCAACCTCCCATTTGTCAGTTTCCATCACATAGGGAATTCCCGACATTTCTGAGGCCTCTCGAGTCAAACTGCAGAGATCGCTTCTCGAAATATATTTTAAACCAAATTTCCTGGCTCCAGCCATGAATTGTTGGAGTCCAGCATTCAAACGATCGAAATAGGTGAGCATTCCGATCGTTCCGGTAGGGATACGTTCAAAATCCTTTCCATACTTATCCTTCAGTTTTGCGGCGAGGATGAAGATATGCTCTACATCGTTTCCATATTTGGCGATATCCGCAGGGATTTTCCCTTTTTTAATCATCTCGCCGATCGTATTGCCAACCATGGCCGCTGTCATGGATGCCCGGCCCAAGCAGGTTGCCTTAATATAGGGTGCACCCAAGGCAATGGCTTTGAAGATATGGTCTTCAAGAGCAAGTCCACCTGCTATAGCACAGTCAGGGATAAAAGCTCCATTCCGTTCCAGACGGGTTAGGAATTGATAGAGGAGGCTTTCGAGATAGACGGTCGGGATGCCCCATTCATTCATCATCCTCCAAGGGCTCATTCCGGTTCCGCCTCCGGCGCCATCCACCGTGAGAAGGTCGATTCTGGCATCTGAGGCATATTTAACAGCCCGAGCAAGATCGGCCGGTCTGTACGCTCCCGTCTTGAGGGAGATATGTTTGGCTCCAATCTTTCTGAGACGTTCCACCTCCTTATGAAAGCCTTCTTCATCAACCATACCCAGCCTCGAATGGCGTTCAAATTCTTTGAAATCTCCCTGCTTAAAAGCTTCCTGAATGACAGGGTCTTCAGGGTCGGGAAGAACAATATAGCCCCGGCTTTTTAGTTGGAGTGCCCTCTCAAGAGAAGAGAGTTTGACCTCTCCCCCAATATCCTTAGCCCCCTGACCCCATTTCGGTTCAATGATCTGAACGCCCAATTTTTCAATCACATATTCAGGGACTCCAAGACGTCCATCTTCCACATTATATTGGACCACAATTCCGCCATAACCGTCATACCATTGTTGGAAGGTTTTCACTCTTCGTTCCATTTCAGGAGAGTGAACGACTCTTCCATTTTTAAATTCTGATTTAGGATCCATTCCACAGACATTTTCTCCCACCACGACTAGCGTTCCTGAGATGGCAGCGGCAATGGCCATGGATTCCCAGTGTATCCGTGCGATGTCGGTTGAACCTAAGGCTCCAGTAAAATAAGGAACTTTCATTTTAATCTTTTCACTTGCTCCAACCTGTGTCGAGACATCAACCGCAGGGAAGGTTGCATGATCGGAATCGGCTTCGACTCCGATTGCGCCCACACAGGTTCCCTGGATATTAAAGTGTGAGAAATCAACGGGATAATCTTTCTCAGAGCCTGCCGTCACCTTTGAATAGGGTTGGGGGTAGAGTACTTCTCTTCCCCTCAATGCGGAACGGCCTACTTCACAAGGGCCTGGACAACCATCCAGGCAGGTCACACAGATACCCGAAATAGGAGCAGGCTCAACTCGATTCTTTGTAAAAGTAGCTGGACTTCTGTTTGGTTTAGTAAATGTCATCTTCTTAATCCTCCT
>CAKZKY010000104.1 GCA_937124575.1 uncultured Pseudomonadota bacterium
GGATGATCTTCATGTTTTATCAGATAGAACTGAATAACACGAATTACACCGAATGACACGAACGAGTTTTATTCGTGAAATTCATTACCATCAGTGTAATTAGCCTAATCCTTTTTAAAAATTCTCAATTTTCACCATTTTGGGGGGATCTTTCATTTCAGAACAGGGTCTGTATTTTTCCTCAACTACCCCATTTGGTGAAACATAGACGACCCCTCTCTCTCTGCTCTTATTTAACAACCGGGAGAGGAAATCTTTCTCATTTTTCACGATTGGGCGGAGACGTTGGTATTCCTGGTAGAATCTCATTCGGTCAGCTTGGGTTACGGTCTGAGGAATCGAGGTGTTGAGCTGAAGAAGGTTCTTAAACAACCTCTTTTCATCTACTTCTTGATCCAACTGGAGATCCTCCAAATCGAGGAGCCTGAGATCCCAGGTCTGGTCCTTTTTTAACACAAGGATATTACATGCCTTCATATCCTGATGATAGAGGTTCTTCTCGTGGAGATGAAATAACCAATGGGCACAGGTCGTGATGAAGTGTTTCTTCTCTTCAAAGCTATTCCAACTTTTACAAAGATATCGGTCCAATTCCTGAGCGTCTCGAGGAGCTTCCATCACAAAGAAGCTCTCGAAAGGGCCAAAGAAATTTCTTCTCTCCATAAAACCGAGAGGTTGTACGGTTGATACCCCTCTTGCTCTCAAACCATTTCCTCCCAACCATGCCTTAAGCCCCTTTGAAAGACGGAACGCCTCTTTGAATCGGTCTCTGAATCTTTGGTAGCAGAACTGTTTCACGCAAATCCGATTCCCTCCATCTTCAAACAGGGAAACAACTATCGCTTCGCTCTGTTTTTTTAACACGGAAGGGTCCTCCTTGGATAAGAGGATGTGTCGGGTGATGATTCTTTTTAGACGGTCAAAGGGAAAATCCCTTCGATGATAGGTCATGAGGCCTTTCTCTTTTTTATTCGAAAACTCTGTACTTTCTTTCAAACATCTTCTGGTTCGGCTTTGCCACTGTTTTTTTTGAAGCTGATTCATCCCGCGGTGAATCCTTTTTAGATATTCATCCAGTTTTTCAGGAGAAAAGGGGCTTCCCTCAAGATACTCTTTTAGAAATTTAACCTGATCTTCTAATTCCCATATGGATCTTAATGAATGAAAAAGGTGCGCTAATGACCATAGTCTCTGCTTTAGACTGAGCGATTTCAGGATTCGGGCACGATGGAGATCCGTGAGAAAAAAGGATTCACCATCCCAGATCAAGTTTCCTGCATGGAAGTCCCTATGGTAGAGTCCTGATTGATGGACCCGGATGACGGCCTTGGTCAGGCCGAAAAGAACCTTTTCATCCCTTAAGAGATCCAATCGGTCTGCCAGCGAGACTCCCGATTCAATGGCCTCCGATAGGTAATAACTTTCTGTGAGCATACCCCGATGAATCCGCTCAAACCAGCCCAATGGGGACGGAACGGGAAGGTTTTTTTTCTTCATTTGGTAAGCAATAAACCACTCCTTCCTTCCCTTTGAAGGAAAGAGGAGATATTTTAAGTATTCCGTCCATCCTTTTGTCCTATCCAATTTGAAAAAAAGATTTTTCCCATTGGGCAATGAAAAAAGGGCACTCCATCGCCATTTCGATTCTCCGACGACTCTTCCCCCTTCCCTTGCAATAAAATGGATCGGATCCTCATAAAAAGAAGAAGGGAGGGAAGAAAGGATATCCTCTCTCAGCCATCCCTGTATCTCTCTAACGGAAACCTTTTTAAAAGGTGGAGTCTTCATCAGCCCAATGGATGACAGATCGTTCATCCTCCTCCAAAAGGTACGGTATCCTTTTGATAGGAACGATAATAATAGGACACCACCGTGGGGCCATAAATCCCCAGATATTGTTCAGGATAGGTAAGAATATAAGATTCAAGTAATCTTGCAAAACCTGTGACGATTCGCTTGTATTCTCCTACACCCTCCTTCCAATGGCCATCAATGGGCTCTTTAAAAATCAATCTGATTTTCCCTCTACGATAGAGATGGATGAAGGGAATAACGATCGCATTCGCCTGATGGGCAAGGTGAAGCATCCCTGTAGGAAAATCCATTTCCCTCCCTAAAAAAGGGACTCTTTCCTTCTTTCTGCCCTCCCCTGCATCCCCATCATAGTAGATCATCTTGCCTGAGCGAAGGGTTTCCAATATTCTCTTTTTATAAATTTCTGACAGGGACAAATCGTGGGTAAAAATAGTCTTGTCAGGGGTATCGTAATACCGGATCTTCGGATATTTTGGCGTTTTGGGTGTCACCCCGCTGAGGAGAATGGTCTCATATCCCATCACCCTTAAGGCATTAAAGGCAAGATGGGGGACGCCAATATGCCCTGCCATAAGGAGAATGCCCCTCTTTTCTTTTAATGCTTCATCCAGATGATCAAGGCCTTCCACCTCGACAAACCGCTGAATATATTGACTGTCCATAAGCGGGATGAGATACCTCATAACCTTCCGGACGCCCCTCAATTCAAAGATGCCTTTTATAATCTCTTTGATCCGACGAGAATCTTTCTCTTTTGGATAGAAGAAAAGAACCTTATTCTCAAACTCTTTTCTTTTGGCTCGCTTCCGGTAATAACATAAAAAAGCATAGACTCTTGGGTAAAAAAAAGCCAATTTTAAAAAAATCCACTTCAATCTTGACGTTTCTCCTTCTCAAGGGTTTTTTTGAGCACATCAAGAAGGCGAGGCTCATTTACTTCAAGTGAATAAGAGGCTTCGACCGCAGTCCTACCCCTCTTCCCCATGGTTTTTCGTAATTCTTCATTCTTTATCAATTCTGCAAGGCCGTATTTCCATTCGTCCTGATTCCATGCCCAGAATCCATTCTCCCCGTTCCTAACGATATCTTGATTCACTCCTACAGGAGAGCAGACAACTGGCAGACCCACACTGTAATATTGAAGGATCTTCAGTCCGCATTTCCCCTGAGACCAGAGATCATGGGTAAGCGGCATAATTCCGATATCGAAACTCTTCAGGTCCTCCACCTCTTCTTTTAACGACCATCGTTTCTTGATTACTGGCATATTGGGGAGATCGAAAAAATCGTCACAGACGATCTTGAGTCGGGTGTTGGGGAATATCCTGAAAAGGTCTTCGAAGACAGGAGAAAGGTGCCTAAGATACTTCAGCGTGCTACTGCTTCCCAGCCAGCCGATGGTAATCGGTCCATCCCGATGAGAGCTTTCTTTCAAGTTATACCGGGAAAGATCGATGGAGGTTGGAATAACTTCAACATGAGGGTTGTAACGAAGCGTCTCTGATTTCAGAAACTGATTCCCTGCTACAATAAAATCCATTCTCTTTACCATATAGGCAAATTTCAATCGCCGTGAAAAGGAACGTTGGGTTCCCGAACCTGAGCTCCGATACATTAGGGCATCATCAAAATCGTAGACGATCTTATGTGCCTGATTCCGGATATACCAGAACTCCAGGGGAGAGAAGAGTTTTCGGTGGATAAAAAGAAGATCATAATGTCCCAGGGTATTATAAAATTTCAATTTGTCCATCCACTTCCTCTGATAGAAATGGAGAGATACCTTTACCCCCTGCTTTTTCAAATAGGGAATGTATTGGAGCACTCGGTACCGGCAGCTATTGACCTCCAGGCTATGAATCAGGAAAGCAACTTTCATCCTCTAACCTTTTCTGGTTATCAGAAGAATCGATTTGGTAAAATCGATCCCGAGAAGATGGAAAAGGGGTGAAAACAGATAGACCTTGAGACAATACCTTAAGAAAGGCTCGCTATACAACCGATACATTTCGATTGATTCGAACCCTTCACTTAAGAATAATCCTCCAAGTTCTTCATAATGGTAGGGAGTTTCATGGGATATATCTTTCCAGTACTGGGCTGGAGTATAAACATTCGGAGTAGTCAGAATCACCCTTCCTTCGGGTTTCAAAATGTCATAGATCTTTCTTACCAGCTCCCTTCCCTTTTCCTGATTCAGATGTTCGATGACTTCAAAAAGGAGAATCACATCAAAGGTCTCTTTAATCTCCTCCAAGGAGACATAGTCGTGGGAATAGGTTGGATCAATATCCATGCTTTTGTACTCGATATGGGGATAATATTTTTTAATTCGGTCTCCCAATTCGCGATTGAAGGCCCCAATCTCGAGAACGGACTCCCCATCTTTAAGAAATTTCAAAATGAAAGGAATACGTTTTCTGATGATCTGTAGATCCCAGACCTCTGGATATTTCTGATGAACCCTTTCGCGCCATTTCATCTGTTCCGCCCAATTCATTCCAACCCCCTTTTAAAAGGCTCAGTTTCCTTTAATGGCTGTGACGATCAATGTGTTTCCCCCCATGATCAATAGAGGGGAGAGGGTATCTTTGAGATGGTAGTTCTCCTTTTGCTTCTTTGACCAAAAAAAACAGTAAAGTCGAATTCCCCAGACCAGAGGAAGAAGCCATTTCATTCTCTTTTTCTCCTTATCCTTATCGATAGAGAGGATTTTAAAGCCCTCGTGTTCCAGAATGAGTTTCAAAATCGGATAGGTCATGGGAATGAGGTGGAGCATCCATAAATTTTCAAAGCGTTCTTTTCCCAATGTCCTTGGAGAAGGAATTTTGGAGAAGAGACCCGTCACCAGAAATCGGAGTCTCCTTTCAATATTGAGATAATTGGGGAGCGAAATGATCAGTTTTCCCCCGGGCTTCAATAGCCTGTTGAATTCCCGAATAGCATTGAACGGATTTTCGAGATGTTCCAGACCTTCAATGCAGGTGATGAAATCAAATTTCCCTGAGGGATAAGGAAGACATTGATTTAGATCCCCTTTCTTGATCTCAATTCCGGTAGCTGAGAAGGAGGAGAGATTGATATCACAACAGAAGACAGAAAACCCCAGATCCTTGATCCGTTGGGCCAATTCCCCGGTTCCTGCAGGAGCATCAAGGAGGATTCCTTTGGGCTCCCTTGAAAGAGCGTCTATGATCCAATCATGGGTTTCAATCCGGGCTAAGACCTCCCCCATCGTCAACTCTCCATTGTCTTCCTAAAGGTGGCCATCATCTGCTGATAGTTGATGTCTTGAGAATTCTTCTCTGCTTTTTCCCGCGCCTTTTCGGAAGCCTCTTTTCTAAAATTCCCATTGAAAAAATATTGAAATGCTTTCTTTAAATCGTTTCCGTCTGTAGGATCTGAAATGATCCATCCATCCTCGCCATGGGTAATCATGCCACTCGCCCCGTTGGACGATGTGGTGATCACTGGGAGTCCGCTGGCCAGGGCTTCTAATACGGTGAGCGAACAGGCATCGTAGAACGTGGGGTGGACTAAAAGATCAGCCGCTCCATAGTACTTCTCTGGTTCATGGGTTGACCCGACAAAAACAACCTCTGCTGAGAGACCCAATTTTTTAGCCAAATGAAGATAAGGTTCCTGACGATCCCTCCCAAGAACTAAAAGTTTAAAGGGAGGGTGGTTCTCCTCTTTGATTCTTGCCAATGCCTTCATGAGGAATCCCAATCCTTTCATCCGGAAATTGTTCGAGACGAAGAGGATAACGAATTCATCTCTAAGGCCATGACGGTTTCTGATCTCTTCTCGGTATTGGCGATTTCGGGGATGGAAACGCTCGATATCCACTCCATTGTATACGACAACGATTCGGTCCTCAGGGACTTTATACCATTTTTTTAAATCTTCTTTGACCATGTCGGAAATGGCGATGATTTTCTTAAAAGTTCTCCTTCTATATGGTGCACTTTCAATATACCCCTGCACCCATTGCTTTGGACTTAATAACCTACCCAAAAATTTAATTAGCCAAATCAATGGATTATCGTAGGCCTGAAGGCTTCGCCAGAACCAGGCCCAGTGGACTCCTCCATGGGGTTGAAGGACATCTGCCTCCAGTGTATTTCCGACCCCGAGGGTGACATCATAATTCCCTTTTTTCATTTCCCTCGTCGCCTTAATTGCAAAGGAGAGAAGACGAAGGCTCTTTGGGAATCGAATTGTTTTGACATGGTGGAGGTGGACTCCCTGGACTTCTTCCTCCCAATGCTCTGCATAAACATGAACTTCGTGGCCTTCCTGAGCCATCTGAACACAGAGGTCAACAACATATCTTTCCGCCCCTCCTTTACTCTTAGAAAAATTGAGAATGGCCGTAGCAAATCTCATAGATTCGAATGACACGAATGATAATTATACGAATTACACGAATAAAACATTAATGACTATCACGAATGACAACGAATTCCACGAATAGAATCGAGATCATCCCATCACTACTCGCCGATATTCAATTTTAGCCTTCGAAAAATTGACAAGGATGCCCAGTCTATAGCCACTTGCTTTCAAATACGATAATAGTTGGGCTGTATGGTGAGGGGCAAATCTTTCCACCGTTTTCAATTCCACAACAATTTTATCCTCAACAACGAGATCAAGCCGATGATTTCCAATCTTCTTTCCTTTGTAGGTCAAGTCGAAGACTCTTTGCACATCCACATTCATCCCTCTGCTTGTTAGCTCCAGCAATAACGCTTTTTCATAAACAGGTTCTACAAAGCCAGGTCCCAGCGTTTTATGAACTTCGAATATAGCTGACATGATTTGGTACGACAGGTCACGGTATATGATATTCGTGTTATTCGTTCCCATTCTGGTCATTCTTTATAAAATATTCGTGCTATTCGCTTCCATTCGTGTCATTCGTTATCAATTTTTCCATCTTCCAAGTTGAATCATCTCTTCATAAAATCTTTCAACTTCAAAGGCTTGTTTGTCCAAACGAAACTCTTTGTGAGCCTTCTCGGCGGCGGCTTGTCCCATTTTTTGCCTCAATTCTGGATCGCGAAGGAGTTGAAGGGTCGCCTCTGCCAGTGTCTCCGGTTTATCCTGAACCACAAAACCAGAAACCCCATGTTCAACCAGTTCAGGCAAAATTCCCCGATCCGCCACAACAGCTGGTTTTCCCATGGCCATGGCCTCTCTTAAAGCTCGTGCCGTGCCATCTGATCCGGGCATAAGAAAGATGAAGATATCCATACAGGCCAACGTATCAAGATAGTTTTCCGTCTGATATCCTCCGAGGATCACCCACGGCTCAATGCCAAGCCTCTTCATCGGTTCGACGACGCTCTCATTCATCTGGCTTGACCGCCCCACGAGAAGCACCTTGATCTTCGGAAACTCTTTGACCATACTTTTCACTGCTTCCAGGAAGACATCGGTTCGCCGATATTTTTGGAATCGTGCCACCATTCCGATGACCACCTCATCTGGAGCGATTCCAAAAAGGCCCCTCATGTCTTTAAAGGTCCTGTTGGTATGGTATCGCTCTAAATCTAACGCAGGCGAGATTCGTCCTACCCGTTCAAGAGGAAGTCCGAAATGCTCCGCATCCTTCCTTCTGGCCTTTTCAGAAAAGGTGATTATCCCATCCGTATAATGGGAAATGAGATATCGGTTTCCAAACCCCGCCGAAAGGGAATCACGTTTGTGGTCGGTCCTGATGACAATTGTCGAAGAGCACGACCTTCTCGCAGCGATCCCACCTAAGATATGGTCATGAGATTGATGGACGTTGATAATATCAAATTTTTCTTGAACAAAATAACGGGAAAGGGCAGAGAGATCAGATAGGTTTTTTCTGATGGAGGAGGGAAGATAGAACTTGATGGGATGATCCAAATAAAACTGGCTGGTCGTCTTCAAGCCTATCTTCGATACTCTTTTCTCAATACTGTCTTCAACCGGAAACGGAGGCTTTCGGTAAGCAAGGGTAACGTCATGGCCTCGCTTCTCCAACTCTTTACACAGATTCACAATTGGCTCAGAAGGCCCCGTCCATTTCCAGTCACTAAAGAGGTGGAAAATTTTCATATTGAAAATGGTGACCGCACCCGTAATTTGCGTCCACAGAAGAATGATCGGATCTGTTTAGATACGACCTCCATCTCGGAGTCGGTGATCTCCGGGAAAAAAGGAAGAGAGAGAACTTCCCGACAAGATCGCTCGGTAATCGGGAAATCTCCCCTCTGATATCCCAAAGCTTTGTATGTTTTCTGAAGATGGATGGGAATGGGATAGTGAATCAGAGTATCAATCCCTTTTCCTTTTAAAAAAGACTGAAGACCATCCCTTCTTTTTGTTCGAATGACAAAGAGGTGATAGACATGGGAACAATCTTCCTTCTCAGTGGGACAAATCACTCCTGATCCTACGAGTTCCTTCTTATAGATCAGGGCCTTCTCTCTCCTCTGCTCATTCCAGCGATCGAGGTATTTTAATTTGATCCGCAGGATAGCGGCCTGAACTTCATCCAGACGGCTGTTGCCTCCTTGAAGGATATGCTCATACTTCTTCTTCTCTCCATAACATCGAAGAAGTTTCAGCCTCTCATAAAGTTTTTTGTTATCCGTAACAACCATTCCCCCATCCCCATAACAACCCAGGTTCTTAGTGGGATAAAAACTGAAGCAACTCATATCTCCGAATGAGCCGACCTTTTTCCCCTTATAAACTGCTCCATGTGCCTGGCAGGCATCTTCAATGATCATGAGATCATAACGCCTGGCAATCTCTGCAATGGAATCCACCTCAGCCGGATGGCCATAAAGATGAACCGGAAGAATGGCTTTAATTCTATTAACCCTCTTTTTCTTTAAGAGATTCTCAAGGGCATTGGGATCCATAGTGTACGTGCCAGGATCAATATCCACGAAGAGAGGTTTAGCTCCTGTGAAGGAAATGGCAAAAGCGCTGGCGACGAAAGAATTGGCAACCGTTATCACTCCGTCACCTCTACCGATGCCAGCTACCTTTAGAGCAAGATAAAGGGCATCGGTCCCAGAATTCACTCCTACTCCATATCGTACTCCGCAGTATCGTGCAAATTCATCTTCAAATGCAGAAACCTCCTCTCCAAGAATGAAACGCCCTTTTTCAAAGACTCTTTTGGTAGCAGAAAGAATTTCGCTCTCAATGGATCTATATTGGGGTGTTAGATCAATAAAAGGAACCATCCCCACCTCATTTTAAATTTCAGATTTCAAACTTCAAATTAAAAAAACAAAACAATCTTTAAATCTTCTTTCAATCTGAAATCTGCGATTTAAAATCTGAAATATCGTTACCCCCAGTATTCCTTTTTGTACTTACGGTAGAAATCAATCGTCTTTCGGAGTCCATCCTCTAAACTGGTCTGCGGGTTCCAACCCACGATCCTTTTGATCTTCGAAATATCCGTGTAATAATCCCCGGGTTCCACTTCTTTCCGCTCTTTTGTAAATTCCGTGAAGGCGACTTTTCCTGAGCCCGCCACTGCCACGATCTGTTTTGCCAGATCAACGAAACTGATCGGTATTCCTGTTCCCACATTAAAGACCTCTCCAAAAGCGCTTGGGCATGCCGCTACTTGAAGAAAGCAGTCAACGAGATCATCCACGTAAAGGAAATCCCTCAAAATATGACCGTCGCCAAACACAGGAACGATTTCATCATCAATCGCTTTCCGAATAAACCAGTTCACCACCCCATATTCATCGTGAGCCATTTGATGGCGGGGCCCATAGGTGTTTGTGATCCTGAGACAGGCCCCGGAGATTTTGTGGACATCGTCATAAACCAGAATCATCTTCTCCGCAGAGAGATTGGTGACCGCATAAATACCTTTGGGGTTGGTGGGATGTTCCTCCCCGACCGGAAGTGTTACGCTGGCCCCATATTCCCCTCTTGTCCCAGAAAAGATGACCTTCGTTTCCCGATTATATTTCCGGCAGGATTCAAGAAGCACCAGTGTCCCCCGACAATTGATGTCAAGATCTTGAATCGGATTCCGGATGCTATCCACATGATTGACCTGCCCAGCTAAATGAAAGATAAAATCCTTCTCTTTCACCAGGTAGTCCATTGAATGTTCGTCCCGAACATCGCTGAAATTGATCTGGATGTGATCCATGATGTCCTTCACATTAAATAGATTTCCACCTAACCGGGGCATCATATTATCGACGATCGTCACCCTGGCTCCCAACTCTTTGAGCCGGATAGAGAGGTTTGATCCGATAAAGCCCAACCCCCCTGTCACCAGAACCTTTTTCCCTTTGAATGCTTCCTCATAGGAAGTCATCTCTTCTCTCCTTTTCCTTTTTGAATTCTCATCAATTCCCAGAGCTTCGCATATTTGATGAAGACATAGAACATCGTTGAGACCCCGATGATCAACCCGGGCAAGCCATCCCGAAATCCTGACTTTAAAAGGTACTCCTTAATGAAGCGGAAGGGAGGATGGAAAAGAAGTTTAAAAAGGCTGAATCTCTCTCCGCTTTGGGCCATATCTTCAGCCGCAATCTTCGAATATTTATCAATCGTCTGAATCTGGTCTGAAATATCCCTATACGTATAATGGAGATACTTGCTCTTTAAGGTATCCACTTTTCCATTTACGACCACTTTGGCATGGAGTCCCCCTTCCCATCTTCCCTTCGATCTCCGGTAGAGCCGAATCTCTCCATCCGGATACCATCCTCCATACCGGATCCATCTCCCAAGGTAGTAGGTCTGGCGATAGACGAAAAACCCATCCACCCCTTTGACTCCTTCCCTTAATTTTTCTCCAATCTCTTGAACCAATTCCGGAGGAATTTCTTCGTCCGCATCAACAAACATGATCCACTCTTTTGTCGTTAAGTCGGCAGCATACTGATACTGGTCACGATGCCCCTGGAACTCTTTTCGATAGAGTTTGTCTGTATAATGCTGGCAGACTTCATACGTTCCGTCCGTGCTTCCGGAATCAACGATGACCAACTCCTCAGCCCAATCGAGACTCTTCAAACATCGCTCAATCGTCCTCATGTTGTTAAAGGTCAGGACATAAACCGAGATTGGGAGTTTATCAGCCATCTTATTTGTCATAATAGACTTGACCAGAGTTCAATCATCAATAACCAAATCCTAATAATCAAATAATAACCAATCACCAGACAAAACAAAAATAGTTTTAATCTTGGTCATTAGGTCATTGGTTATTGGTTATTGGATATTATTTGATGTTTGGTTATTTAAGCCTTCTAATTTTCTCCTGACCACCTCTTCCACTTCATCCACGGTGATCAATTTCATGCACCGTTGGTCTGTTGGACAGACCCGTTTCAAACACGGACTGCATGAAACGTCTTTCTTAATCACGATATGGCCATCTCCCCATGGCCCAGTAGTAATGGGATCGGTCGAGCCAAAGATCGCTACCACCGG
>CAKZKY010000105.1 GCA_937124575.1 uncultured Pseudomonadota bacterium
CTCAAAGGGATTTTGGTTGAAGAAGAGAGAGTCATCATCATGGGATCAAACCCCATGGGGGCCGCTCGAGTAAACCCTTTATATCGAAGGGCAGGGCTTTTCCTTATCTTTAATTCCTTTCATCCCCAGTCTAAAGGCTGGGGCTTTCGGAATTAGGGAATAAACATGGGCCATCGTCAGATGACCAGATCCTCAATAAGGAATGCGATATGCTCAACGAGAAGATTCTTCTGATTGACGACTCACCGGAAATTCTGGAAAACCTCTCCGAGTACCTTTCTTCTTTAGGGTATGATGTTACCACTGCTTCCGATGGCACCTCAGGGATCCATCTGATCGAAAAACAATTTTATGATATCATTTTGACCGATATGAAGATGCAAGGAGCAGATGGGATGGAAGTCTTAAGGTATGTAAAAGAACACTCCGTTGAATCCATCTGCATCATTCTGACGGGTTATGGGACGATTCGGAATGCCGTGGAGGCGATCAAGAATGGAGCGTTCGACTATCTTACCAAACCTGTCAAATTGGATGAAATTAGCATTACTCTGGATCGAGCCCTTGAATACCGGAATCTCAAACGGGAGAATACCAATCTTCGAAATCAATTAAAGAAGAAGTATCAATTCAAAAATATCATCGGCGAAAGCCCTGCCATGCAGAGCGTTTTTGAAACGATTGAAAAGGTGGCCGATACGGATAGTACGGTTCTGATTCTCGGAGAGAGTGGGACAGGCAAAGAGTTGATTGCCAGGGCCCTCCATTACAATAGCTACCGAAAAGATGGCCCTTTTGTACCCGTCAACTGTGCGGCGATTCCAAGTGAACTCTTAGAAAGCGAACTCTTTGGGCATGAAAAGGGAGCATTTACCAATGCCATCCGCACCCGGATTGGACGCTTTGAATTAGCGAATGGTGGCACGCTCTTTTTGGATGAGATTGGGGATATGAATCCCAATCTGCAGGCAAAGTTGTTAAGGGTTCTCCAAGAGAGGCAATTTGAACGGATTGGTGGAGTGAAACCGATTAAAGTTGATATCCGAATCATCTCCGCAACCCATCAGGATTTAAAGAAGGCCGTCTTGGAAAAGAAGTTTCGGGAGGACCTCTACTATCGCCTCAATGTGATTCCCATTCAGATTCCGCCTCTGAGAGAACGTAAATCGGACATCCCCCTGCTTGTCCATCATTTTATCAACCTCTACAGCCGAAGCCGCAAGAAGAAGATCACCGGGATTACGGATGAGGCCATGAAAGGGTTAATGGATTACCAATGGCCTGGCAATGTGAGAGAACTTGAGAACATGATTGAGCGGCTGATCATCCTTTCCAATCGGGAGAGGATCGATTTGACAGACTTTCCCGAACGGATATTCCCGAGTCTGTCTCATGAGTCGGACCACCCCATCGAGATCCCGGAAGAGGGTCTCTCCCTTGAGTCGGCCTTAAATGAGTATGAGAAGCAGTTAATTCTTAAAGCCCTCAATAAAAGCGGTTGGGTGAAGAATAAAGCGGCTCAATTATTACATATGAACCGGACTACCCTGATAGAGAAGATCAAACGGCAGAATCTTCAACGAACCCCCTCTTGATCGAACCACTCTCATTTTCCCTGAGTGGTCCAGACGCATCGGTCAGGGGAATCCCCTTCCTCGCCCTTTCTCGAAATTTTCCTTAATCCCTTACTCTCTTGCCTGATTTTTCTATTCCATGCTTATTCCAAAAGGAAAAGAATGGCCGAATGGAAGCGCCTGGCTTTTTCATGGGTCAAAAGAATGACATCTATAAGGAATTTTGACATTTCGATGGGAAATGTGGGCAAGGAGAGTTCCATAATTTATTGTTTTCAATAGATATATTTCAAAAGAAAAGATGGCACATAATTTGCTATTCAAACCATGAACTTCCCTGTGTGATACGGAGATGGGTAGAAAACAGATATTGATTGTCGAGAGCCAGCCTGATCTAAGAGCGACCCTCCATGGAGGAAGCTATGGTCAACAGTATGATGTGGTTACGGCAGAGAGTGGGGTCGAAGCCCTTTGTGCCCTTGAACAAACCCGTTTCGACCTTGTGATGATGGATATGGATTTACCGGACAAAAATGGTATTGAACTTTTAGAGATGATTAAAAATAGACGGCCCTCCACGCCTGTGATCCTGGTGGATCAATCGAGCTCAGTTCAGAAGGCCGTAGAGGGGATTCGAAAAGGAGCTCACGATTATCTCAGCAAACCTGTTTCGATCGAGGAGTTGGAGAAACGGTTTTCGTCGGTTTTGAGAGAAGAACCCATGGATCTGAAGAAAACGGTCCATCCTGAGACGAACGGTTCGGCCCTGATCCTCACGAGAAACTCAAGGATGATGGAGATCCTTGAACTATGCGATCGCATTGCCGTCAGCGATGCCCCGGTGCTCATCCAGGGTGAAAGCGGGACGGGGAAGGAGCTGTTTGCGCGACATATCCATCAGAAGAGCTCCCGCTGTCAGGGACCATTTGTTGCGGTCAATTGCGCTTCCCTCCCGGAATCCCTTTTTGAAAGCGAATTATTCGGTCATGAAAAGGGGGCTTTTACCGGTGCGTTTTCGAAGAAGATTGGGAAATTTGAGCTGGCCCATCGGGGAACGCTTCTGCTCGATGAAATCACAGAGATGAGCCCTTACCTTCAAGCCAAGATTCTAAGAGTGATCCAGGAAAGGGAGTTGGATCGTATCGGAGGAAGCAAACCTGTTCCTATTGATGTCAGGGTCATTGCAACCACCAACCGGAAGATTGAAACCTTAATCGAGACGGGGGAGTTCCGGCAAGACCTCTATTTTAGGTTGAATGTAATATCCATTTTTCTTCCCCCTCTAAAGGAAAGACCTGAAGACATCGAACCTTTGGCAAAATTCTTTCTTCAACAATATGCCAGACATTATGGCAAACCGGAGGTCTCCGTTTCTGAGGAAGCCCTACGTTGGTTATGCCAGCAGCCTTGGCGTGGGAATGTAAGAGAATTGAAGAATGTCATTGAGCGGGTGGTCCTGACGTGTCCTGAACCTGTTCTTCATCTGAAAGACTTTTCGCCCCAGGAGAGTGGAGACCTTTCGGATAGGAAAGGGTTCGAAGATTCCTCTCTTTTATTGAAAGAGGTGGAGAGAACCGTCATCTTTAAAGCCCTGGAGAAGACCAATGGAAATCGCACCCATGCCGCCAGGATCCTTGGGATTAGCATTCGGACCTTGAGGAATAAGCTCAATGAGTATCGAGACCATTCATCAAGAACAGAGGCACTTCCCTTAACGGCTTGACGGGCAGGTGAAAGAAGGGCGTCTGCTTTCGAATGATGAAAGGAGAAAAAGCAAATGGACCCCATGGAGACAAAGAGACAGATTTTTGACCACACGATTGGATTGCTTCAGAAGGCTTTAGATCTTCGAACCCTGCGGCACCGAATCCTTTCGGATAATATTGCCAATTCGGATACCCCGAACTTTTCTCCTCAAGAGGTTCCTTTTCATAAGGTTTTACAGGAGAGGATGCAGGGTTCGTTTTTTCCCTCCCTCCGGGTGACCCATCCTCATCACCTGGCCGGAGGTTTCCAGAACGCTGTGGAACTGGTCCGTTCGGCGGAAGGAATTGAGCTTGATCAGGAGATGGCAAAATTAGCTGAAAACAACCTGATCTTTCAGGCGACGGTCCAGGCGTTGATGAAAAAGTTCGATGCCCTCAAGACGGTGATTCAGGAAGGAGGAAGATAGAAAACAATGAATACCTTTCGATCTATGGAAATTAGTGCGAATGGTTTGCGGGCCCAACGAAAGGTCATGGATGCCATTTCCTTGAATCTCGCCAATGTCCAGACGACCAGAGGAGGTCGAGGCGAGCCCTTTCGCAAGAAGAGGGTGGTCTTTTCGAATGATTCTGTGGAACAAGGTTTCTCCGAGATGTTTTCAAGGAGGCTCCGGATGGGGGGTCATCTCTATCGAACCCATCCGGATCACTTTGGACGAATGAGCTTTAATGGAGGAAGCCTTCTGGTCAGTGGACCGACCCTCCAAGCCGTAACTTTTGAAGACCCCCGGCCCTTCCAGATGGTCTTTGATCCATCCCATCCAGACGCCGACCAGAATGGATATGTCTTTTTCCCCAACATTAACATTATTGAAGAGATGATCGATATGCTGAGAGCGGTCCGAAGTTATGAGGCCAATATTACGGCTTTTCAGGCAAGCAAAAATATGGCACTCAAGGCACTCGACATTGGTCGATAACGCGGCCACCGGTGGAAGGAGCAGAGATGAAAATTGACGATTTGATGATGTCCATTCCATGGGCCCCTCCAGAAATCAACTCTAAAGAGCAGTCTGATCCCCTTGCCGATTTTAAAAAAGCCCTCCATCAATCTATAACAGAGCTGAACGAGTTATCTCATGAAGCCAATCAGAAGGTCCACGAGATGATCATGGGAGAAACGGATATTCACGAAGCGATGATTGCGATGGAAAAGGCGGGGATTAGTTTGAGATTGATGATTCAAATCCGAAACAAGATCATGGCGGCCTATGAAGAGATTATGAGGATGCAATTCTAACAGGCCCTCCCGATGGCTTCAGGCCGGTGAAGGGTGAAAGTGAAGATGGCCGATCAGAAAGCAGCTCATCCAATGAATGAACAACTCTCCTCTTTTTTATCGCTCCTTCCGCGGGGAAGGGGCTTGATGATCCTGATCGTCTTGGTTGTTTCCATTATTCTTTTTGGATCCCTTCTCCTCTGGAATACCCAACCCGATTATCAGGTTCTGTTTACCGGCCTCGCTCCAGAGGATGCCGGAGAGATGACCAGTAAGTTGAAAGAAAAAAAGATTCCCTTCCGATTATCCCATAACGGGACGACTCTGCTGGTGCCCGGGGATCAGGTTTATGACCTTCGACTTTCATTGGCCACAGAGGGGTTGCCCAAAGGAGGCGGGATTGGTTTTGAAGTCTTTGATCGAAACAGCATCGGGGTCACGGATTTTGTGCAGAGGCTCAATTATCAAAGAGCGCTCCAGGGTGAGTTGAGCCGGACGATCAAACAGATCAAAGCGGTGGAACAGGTGAGAGTTCACATTGCCACCCCAAGAGAATCCCTGTTTGTGGAGGATCAAAAAAAACCGACAGCGTCGGTCTTTGTTAAAACCCGAACCGGCATGACTTTGCATCCCTCACAGGTGGAAGGGATTGTCCATCTGGTTGCGAGTGCGGTTGAAGGGTTGGAGACCAGCAACATCTCTGTCGTGGATATGTCGGGCAAGGTTCTCTCTAAAAAAACCGATAACACCCCGGTGGGGCTGCTCACCACGACCCAGCTCGATTACCAACAGAATATCGAAGAAAGTCTTCGGAAGAAAGTGCAGGGCATGCTGGAAGAAGTATTAGGGCCGGGCAAAGCCATTGCAAGAATTTCAACCGAGATCGATTTTCAGCAGGTCGTTGTCACCGAGGAGAAGTTCGATCCCAATGCCGTGCTCCGAAGCGAGCAACGGAACGTGGAAAAGCCTTTTTCTGAAAATAAGCCAAGCGGAAGCAAGCCGGAGGCCGGAGCAGAAACCAAAGCCCAAACCCCTGTTCCCCCCCCACAGGCCTGGACAGGCCATTTCATGGAACGACAGAATGAGATTCGGAATTATGAGATCTCAAAGGTGAACAAACAGATTCGAAGCCCGATTGGAGGGATCAAGAAGGTCTCTGCCGCGGTGGTGATTGATGGAACCTACAAAGAAGAAGGTGGAGGAACAGGGACCAAAGAGAGAAAATACACCCCCCGCTCCCAGGACGAGATGAAGCACATTGAAAATATCGTTAAGAAGGCGATTGGATATAATGAAGAAAGAGGGGATCAGGTCGAAGTGATCAACCTTCCTTTTTATTGGTCAACCACCGATGAGGAGGGGGCATCGGCAAAAGGGAGCTCCTATCAAGACTATCTGCCAATGATTTACAAACCAGCGGTCAGTTTCCTCCTGGTGCTCGTTTTCCTCTTTTTCGTACTGCGTCCAATTCTCAAGAGAAGGCCCATGGACCAACAGGTGAAGGAGATTACGGTTCAGCCGGCAACGGTTCCTGCGATGATTCCTCATGAGGGGCCCGTTGAACGATCCCCGATGAGTCCCCTGAGCCCAAAAGAACATGCCCTGCAACTCATCCAGAAAGACCCTTCGAAAGCCGTCGGGATTTTAAGGTCATGGCTTAATGAGAAGGAGTGAAGGTGATCCATGGCGATCGAGCGATTATCCGGCCCACAGAAAGCGGCTATCTTCCTATACAGCATTGGTGAAGAGATGGCTTCTACCATCGTCAAACAGCTTGACGAGGAAGAGATCAAGAGAATTGGGGGATCCATCTCAAAACTCTCCACGATATCTCCCAAGGTGATGGAGATAATCCTGACGGAATTTCAAGAGGCCTCGGCTGTTCAACTTCCTATTCAGATCGGCCAAGAAGGGAAAAGCCAGTTCATCAAAAGTATTGTTTCGAAAGCGATTGATGCAGAAAAAGCTCAGAATATCCTCGAGGAGATCCAGGAGGAAGGGAAGTGGAACCTCTTTCAGAAAATACGGCGTCTCGACCCCAAAACCGTCTCCAATTTCATACGGACCGAACATCCTCAAACCATAGCGATTATCCTCACCCATCTCGATTCCAACCAGGCCGCAGCCATACTTGAAGAATTTCCTCCTGCATTGCAGACCGATGTGATCTGCCGGATTGCCGAGCTGGAGAATATTCCACCTGGGATTGTGGAGGAGATAGATGAAGTCCTCCAGGAGGAGATTGCCACCATTAAAGGATTTGGAGGACAGAAAAGCGGAGGGGTACGACTGGCGGCAGAGATTTTGAATCAGATGGAAGGTGCGGCCGAAGGCAATATCCTGAAAGAGATTGAAGAACAGAAACAGGGATTGGCAGAAGAGATTCGAAAATTGATGTTCATCTTTGAAGATCTCCTTCAGGTTGATGATCGTAGCATTATGGCCATCCTTAAAGAGGTTAATAATGAGACGCTGATGATGGCCCTTAAAACTGCCTCTGAGGAATTGAAGGAAAAGATCTTTAAAAATATGTCCGAAAGGGCCGCCCAAATGCTACGGGAGGATCTTGAGGTGATGCCGCCAGCACGGCTGAAGGATGTAGAAGCCGCTCAACAGTCCATACTGAAGGTGGCCAAAAAACTTGAAAGCGAAGGCAAAATCGTTTTGGCCAGTAAGAGCAAGGAGGAGGTCTTTGTCTAATAGGGTCTTCGTTGACGCGCTGTTTTCAGAGGGGGGACCAAAAAGTTCTTTTGAACATCAGCCGACTCTCTCCCCCCTGGAGCCTGAAGTTTTTTCAGCCCTTCCAGAGGTGAAGGAGCTGGAGTTAAAGGTGATGAAGGAGGTCAGGGAAAGGGCGCTCTTTATTGAAAAGGAGGCGTACGAGAAAGGATTTGAGCAGGGGGAAAAGGATGGTCGTGAACTTGGCCTGAAGCGAATGGAACTCGTGATTCGTCAGCTTCAGGATGAGATTCAGGAGATTGGACGCCAACGCAAGGCATTTTTTCAGAATTACCGAAAGGACATCTTAACCCTCTTGCTCCATATGGCCAAAAGGATCTTTCGTCAGGAATTGCTCACCCGTGAGGAGACCATTCTTGCCACCCTGGAGGAGGCCTTTCAATATGTGATGGACCGGAGCAAGGTATCGATCCGGCTTCATCCTTCAGATTACCAATACCTGCTGACCCATCGTGATCAAGCCCCATTCCCCATGTCACAGGAAGGGATCGAAATCATTGAAGACCGTTCTATCACCCGTGGAGGTTGTCTTCTGGAAACCTCCTTCGGGGAGGTGGATGCCACCTTTGAGAGTCAGTTCGATGAGATGGTCTTGCTGATCCAACGAAAGTTGGAAGGCAACGCTGGAGATCCTCATCCATAAGGCCTATGGGTTCAATGACATATCATGAATGGACTTCTTATCATCAGGCCATCCAGCACATTAGGATCATCCGCTGTTATGGCCGGGTGACCCAGGTGATAGGGCTGGTCATCGAGGGGGTTGGCCCGCGGCTGGCCATTGGAGATAGCGTGCAGATTGAGAGGGAAAACCGTGAACCTCCAATCATCGCCGAGGTGGTTGGGTTTAGAGATAAGAGGATGCTCTTCATGCCCCTGGAGGAGACCCGAGGGATCAGGCCTGGCAACAGGATCATCCCGATGGGAACTCCGGCTCAAGCTCAGGTGGGAATGAATCTTCTTGGCAGAGTGGTTGATGCTCTTGGACATCCCATAGATCAGAAAGGCTCCATTCCATCAGAGATAGCCTATCCCATTTACAGAGCTTCCCCTCCAGCCTTACAGAGACAGAGGATTTCTGCCTCCATGGATGTTGGCATTAAGGCCATCAATGGCCTGTTGACGATTGGAAAGGGACAGAGGATCGCTGTCTTCTCAGGTTCAGGTGTGGGAAAAAGTACCCTGATGGGGATGATGGCCAGACATACGGGCGCCCAGATCAATGTCATTGGATTAATTGGAGAGCGGGGAAGGGAGGTCAGGGAGTTTATCGAAAAGGATCTCGGAGAGGAAGGATTAAAACGGTCTGTGGTGGTTGTCGCGACGTCGGATCAACCTGCGCTTCTCCGGATGAGGGGGGCTTACTTAGCGACGACCTACGCGGAATTTTTCAGGGATCAGGGAATGGATGTGCTTCTGATGATGGATTCCGTCACCCGCTTTGCCATGGCAGCACGGGAGATTGGACTATCTATTGGAGAACCCCCAACGCTAAAAGGATATACTCCAACGATCTTTGTTCACCTCCCAAAATTGCTTGAGAGGGCAGGGACCACTCCCGATCAGGGAAGCATCACCGGTATTTATAATGTTCTGGCCGAGGGAGATGATATTCATGATCCGATCGTTGATGCGATCCGTTCCATTGTGGATGGTCACATTGTCCTTTCACGGGACCTGGCTGCCCAGAACCATTACCCTGCCATTGATGTATTAGGAAGTGTCAGTCGCGTGATGAACGATGTGGCTTCGAAGAACCACCTTGCGGCACGTAACCGGATGATTTCCCTGTTAGCCATATATAAAAAGGCAGAGGATTTAATTCAGATCGGAGCTTATGTTCCGGGAAGCAATCCTCAAATTGATGAAGCCATCCAGAAGATTCCAGAGATCAATCGATTTCTACGTCAGAGGATTGATGAGAAGGTGAGCTTTGAGGAATCGGTTCGTCTGTTGACCTCTATTTGTGATTGAACAAAGGATGGAACATGAAATTTTTATTTAAATTGCAGCCTCTACTCAACTGGAAGGAGAGCCTGAAAGAGGCTTCTCGGATGGCGTTGGCTAAAAAGAATTATCAGTTAAGAAAGCTGGAAGGCGAGATTGAAATCTTGAAGACGCAGAGAGAGGATCAGAATCAAGAGATCCAGGACTCTATGAAAACGGGAGTGATGGCCTGGGAATTCCTATTTTGCCAGTTGTTTCAAGAGAAGACCTATGAGGACCTGAAACAGAAAGAAGGGAGTAAGAAGAAGACCGAACTGGAGGCTCAGCAGGAACGCAAACGATTAATCGGTCTGATGATGGAGAAAAAGATTCTGGAACGTCTAAGAGAGAAGAGATTCAACCTGTTTCTGAAGGAACAGAAAAGACAGGCTCAGAAAGAGTTAGATGAGATATCTATCGGGACTTACAATAAAAAGGCGCGGGTTTGTGAACGCCAAGACTTTTCAATCTGAATTTCATTAAAAGAGTTGGAAGTGAAGAAGAATCATCGTCTTGATAGACCTTTCGCCACGAGCGGGTGGACCCCATGGATAGATGAAAGATCTTTATCCCTCCGGTTCAATGGTGAAATGGCTTTATTTAAGAGGATTTGATACTTCAGGATGAAGAAGATAAAACAGTCAGGACTTCTTGGATGGGTCTGTCCGGACCAATCAGAACGAGTCCTTGAGGATGGAATCTTTGATCGGTATCAACCCTTCTCTTTTTATAGGTCTGCTGGTGATTGCCGGTTTGTTAGGGACTCTCTTGTTACTGCAGAAGAAGAGGACCCCCCGGAGGTCTGGCCGATATCATCGAATCACCAAACTCAGCCGTCAGGCAGATGGCATCTCCCCTGCTGAACCTCTATTCCCTTCCTCGCAGAACCTTGCCCAGAAGATGGTCCTTGATGAGACCGGAATGTTCATCCCCGAGGTGGTTGTTTCGGAAACCTCCTCGGATGATTTGAGGAAACGTATCGAACAGAAGATTGATACCATCCTTCCACTGAAACCTGCCAGGGATTCAGAGATTGAACCTTTGGAAAAGATGAAGGAACTTAATCCCCATCTCAGGAAAGCCCTCTTACACCACATTGATCATCTAAAAAACTTCAGATCAACCTATCAGCTCTATCAAGCCCTGGATGATCCAAATGTAAACCTGTCGGAGTTGTCCAAGATCATTACGACCGATCCAGTGCTTACCGGAAAGGTTCTTAAGATTGCTAATTCCTCCTATTTTGGCATGCAGCAGAAGGTTAATTCCATTGGCCATGCCTTAATGATCATCGGGTTATTGAACATCAAAACGATTCTATACCAGGACGGACTCTTGAGGTTATTGAAATCGAAGCAATCCGTGGATGACTTTGTCATCGATTCATTATGGGAACATGCGCCCCTCACTGCCGTTTGTTCTTCCCATATTCAGAACCTGTTTGGTGGGTTAGACAAGGGGACTCTTTTTACGCTGGGTTTGCTCCACGATATCGGGAAGTTTGTCATGAATAACCTGACTCCGGCCAACGCAAGGGCGATGGACCCCGTGAGCGTGTCAACAACGGAATTCACCATTCATGATGAAGAGAAGATTTATGGAGTGAACCATGCCGTGGTGGGCCGCCTCCTTTTTGATCAATGGGGATTTCCAGAACAGATGGGAAAGATCATCGAGAATCATCACGATCCCTCCATTACAAGAATCGATTCCGAGTGCCTCGACGGCAAAGATCTAAAATACCTTCTGGTCCTATTCCTGTCTGACCAAATTGCCAAGGTGTTTGCAAGCGAAGACAAGAATACCTCTCCCCTTGCCCGGCTTGCTCCTCATTATTATCCTCTATTTGAAAGGAAGAGATTTTTAGGGCTGGTCCAGGACAGCTCACTCTTTTCAGAGATTAAAAAGGCAAAGACATTAGCGAAGAGCCGATAAAAGCGATTCCTTCCGGTCCAAACAGAGGTGATTTCAAGATCATCTTCCGAAGAGGTGTTTGGTGGC
>CAKZKY010000106.1 GCA_937124575.1 uncultured Pseudomonadota bacterium
TGAACTCCTTCAAAAGGCAATATTAGAAGGAGCCAAAATGACCCTTGAAGAAGGATTGAAACTCGAGGCCAAGGTCTTTGGCGAATGTTTCTTTACCCAGGACCGGCAAATCGGGATTGATAACTTCATGAAAAATGGGCCAAAGGTCAATGCAAATTTTGTGCATCAATAGGCCGGCCCCTCCTCCTGCCCGAGGACTGTGAAGGAATTTATCGTTTTTCCTTCGATACAATTCAGACCTAATAGCGAAGGGGCTGGTTTTTAAAATAGAGTGATGGATGAAACAAGCAGAAGGCTCTCAACCAGTGCATCCCTCTCGATGGTCAAAGAGGATGCCACTCACAACCATTTCAAAAAATATATCATCGAAGGAGGCAGGTATGATGAAAAGACATGTTAGGTTTGTGGGTCCCCTTGTATTCGCAATGCTGTTGTTGCTGCTTTGTAACACGGCCCAAGCGCAGGTCAAGGGAGGAAAAGATTGGCCGAAGATTGTGACAATCGGAGGAGCCCCTTTGGGCGGAACTGGTTATGTCTACAGCGGAGGATTTGCAAAAGTCCTTCATGAAAAAATGGGGATCGCCGCTTCTGTGGAAGCCACGGGGGGACCCGTTCATAATACCCAGTTGGTCAATGCCAAGGAGGCGGTATTCGGCGGGGTGAGCGCGCCGGCAGTCTATGATGGTTGGCACGGAACCGGATGGGCGAAGGGCAAGAAGCATCAGGACATCCGAATCATCTTCCCGATGTTCAATACTTACTTTCAGATGTACGCCTTAAAAAAATCAGGGATCAAGACGATTCAGGATCTGAGTGGCAAGAGTGTCGGCGTAGGGCCGATTGGAGGCACTTCTGCGCTGATCTGGCCTGTCATTCTCGAAACCCTGGCCATTAAGCCTGCTCGGATTGTCAATGCGAGTTCTTCTGACCTCAACTCCCAACTAAAGGATGGGCTTCTCGATGCCAATGCCCAGTCAGTAGGCATTCCCTGGGCCCTTGTGACAGAAATCGAAACGACCCATGAGATTAATATCTTTAGCATGCCCGCAAAGGATATGGACAGGGTGCTTGAAAAACTTCCTTATCTGTCTCCGGGAAAGATTCCCAGAGGCACCTATAAAACGAATAAAGAGATGGATATTGATACGCTCACTTTTTGGAGTTTCTTCATCACCCATAAGGATATCCCGGAGGATTTTATCTACGAAGTGCTCAAAAAGATATATGAACATACGGACATTATGATTGCGGCCCATAAATCCGCTATCGAGACAAAGCCTGAGAATATTATTTACAGCCCTCTTCCCTTACATGCGGGGGCTATCAAATATTACAAAGAGAAAGGAATTCGCTTGCCCGATAAATTGCTCTCTCCCCGATAGAATACCATTTGATCAATGAATGCATAAAGTGGAGTCGAACTTAGAAAATAAATTAAAGAAGATCAAAGACGTTGAGGTGTCTCGAAAGAGAGAGCTTACGGGAGTCATCGGAAGCGTCCTCTGGGGAGTTGGCCTTCTGATGAGCTTGTTTCATATCGTTGTCCTCGTCTTTAGGCCCATTGACCCCTGGTTTTTCCGAAGCTTCCATGTCGTCTTTGCAGGCATCCTGGTCTTTTCTCTCTTCCCCGGCTGGAAGAAGGGTCCGCAACATACCCTTCACTTGGCAGACTATCTTTTGATAATATGCCTTCTTTTGCCCGTTGTCTATATTTATATCGAATTCGACGCATGGGTTTACCGGGTGGGAGTGGTTCCCAATACCCTGGACACGATCTTCTCCCTCCTCTTTATCCTCGGAGTCTTGGAGATGTCGAGAAGAACGACAGGAATTCCTTTAACCCTCATCGCTATTCTCTTCATCTTTTACGGACGTTTTGGCGAATATATGCCGGGCTTTTTCCAGCACAAAGGGTATAGCTGGCCGCGAATGTTGACCTACCTGTTCAGCCTGGATGGAATATTAAGCATCCCTGTATTTGCCTCGGCTCATTACATCTTTCTCTTCATCCTCTTCGGAGCTTTCTTGGAAGCTTCTGGAGCCGCTCGGTTTTTTGTTGATTTTGCTCGCTCAGTCGCAGGAGGACGAAGAGGGGGACCGGCCAAAGTTTCGATTGTCTCGAGTGCCATGATTGGGACGGCCTCCGGTTCATCGGTAGCCAATGTCGTTGTGGACGGGGTCCTTAACATCCCATTGATGAAGGCAAGTGGTTTCAAGCCAACGGTCGCCGCTGCGGTTGAAGCGATGAACTCGGCCGGCGGGCAGATCGTTCCACCGGTGATGGGAGCCGCTGCTTTCCTCATGGCGGAGATATTAGGGGTCCCTTACGGAACCATAGCCATGGCTGCTGTTATTCCTGCTATTCTCTATTATAGCGCTGCCTACTGGATGATTGATTTCTACTCGGCAAAAATGGGGTTGGTGGGAATGCCAAAAAGCGAACTGCCCCTGTTTCGTCGCTTGATGAAAGAAAAAGGGTATCTTCTTATTCCACTCTTTGTCCTTCTTTATTGTTTGATGGTGGCCCAGATGTCCCCGTTTCGATCGGCCATCTGGGCCATTCTGGCCCTAATCCTATTCGGATGGATCAAACCCGAAACGCGTCTCGGCCTCAAAAAAATACTGAATGTTCTCTCCTACGGGTCCCGTAATGCGATGGAGATTGCCGCCACCTGTGCCGCGGCAGGAATCATCGTGGGTATCATCTCTCAAACCGGATTGGGGATGAAATTTGCCATGATCATCATCAGTTACTCTCAAGGGCAACTCTTCATTGCCCTGATCTTAACGATGTTGATTGCCATGATCCTCGGAATGGGAATGCCCACTACAGCCGCCTATGCAATCTCTGCATCAGTTCTTCCCCCTGCATTGACGAAAATGGGGGTTCCCCCTTTGGCGGCCCACTTTTTTATCTTCTATTTTGCCTGTATTGCACCTTTGACGCCTCCCCTGGCGGTGGCATCCTATGCCGCCGCTGCCATTGCCAATGCAAAGGTTTGGGATGTCTCCTGGCTGGCGGTAAAATTTGCCATCGCGGGTTTCCTCGTTCCCTACATGTTCGTTTATGGGCCTGCCCTCCTCCTCGTTGGAAACCCCCAGGACATTCTCCTGGCGTTGATCACCGGGCTGATTGGAACCATGACCTTATCAGCGGCTGTCCAGGGATGGTTTTTGGGCGATTTGAGTTATCTCAAGAGGGGATACCTGATGTTGATGTCCCTTCTGCTCATCAAACCAGGATGGCAGTCAGATCTTTTAGGCTTAGGTCTCCTTACCATCATCATAATCATCCAACTGAAGAAGAGAAAGGTTCCTTCAAATGAGATTCTTCCGGGTTTTTAATGGGTACCCGGGTAAAGGTCTAAGCCTCCACAATGGAAGTAAATGGCTGTTTTAAG
>CAKZKY010000107.1 GCA_937124575.1 uncultured Pseudomonadota bacterium
ATGATGAATTGGATAAGACCTCCTGGTCTTCCAGGAGGGCCGATTCCGATCTTTTCTGGTGGTTTTTCATTTCCCATTAAAGCTCACCCCCTTATTAAATTTTAATAGTTGATTTTTATTTGTGACAGCGCCTTTTCCATCAATAATTCATAGGCGGTCTTTTTACCGAGCAGAGGTTCTTTTCTCTTCTGACTCCAGACAGTTTCAGGTCTGCTCTGTAAGATGAATATGTTGGAGGGAAAGGGCTTATCTTTTTCAATGGCCCATTCTATGTCCTGGCCAAAGCCATAATGGTCTTCAATTTGCTTAGCCACCTTGACCAACTCTTTTATTTCATTATCCTCTAAACAAGAGATATTCTGTTTGTCCGGATGTACATCGGCATGGATTACCCCTTTCCCCGCCAGATATTTACACTCAATGGTCTTAGGTGATATAACCCTTTCATTAATTTCAAAGGTCACCTTGTCCACAACGAATTTATCAGGATTAACCATACCTGAAACAACGGATTCTCCCAATCCCCAGTTGCCCTCGATGACCACCCTGGAGGGATCGCCATTAAGTGGATTGAGAGTGAACATGACACCTGCTGCCTTGGCGTCCACCATCTTCTGAACCCCAACACTGATGAGCACCTTTTCGTGAGGGAATCCCATTTTTGTTCGGTAAGAAATCGCCCGAGGACCAAAAAGGCTCGCCATACACAATTTGATTTTTTTCAAAATCTCTTCAAAACCTTGAACCCAGAGATAAGTATCTTGCTGTCCAGCAAAGCTTGCTCCTGGGAGATCTTCGGCTGTAGCACTGGAGCGCACTGCCACGGGAAGTTCTTCTGATAGGGATTTCTTGCAGAGTGAAGCATAAGCTTCACTTATTGCATTCACAATCATGGCCGGCATCGGGGCTTTTTCGATTAATTTGCGGATTTGGCTACTGGCATCATCGAGAGAGACGACATCATCTGGCTTGAGAGCAGTTAAGACCTTAGAGATCTCTTCCTTTACCCTGGCCTCCGTGATAAATTCAACAAAGCTACGAGTCGTCACAGCGAAACCTGGTGGAACCCTGATGCCAGCGTTTAGCATCTCCCCTAAACTAGCATTCTTCCCGCCTACCACGGGAAGCGAAGCCTTCGTGATTTCTTCAAATTCCAATACATAACTCATCTTTCACCTCCCGTGGCAGATTGTTGGCTAATAGGACGATAGACAGTTATCATGTTGTTGCCCTCTTAACGATGGTTACGATGCCTCTATCCCCATCTACTTTAATAATATCTCCAGTCTTAATTACGGAAGTCGCTGTGCCCGTGCCTGTTACTGCCGGCAACCCATATTCTCGAGAAACGATGGCACCATGGCAAGTAAGTCCACCAATGTCAGTAACACATGCTTTAATCTTAGAAAAGACTGGTGCCCAAGCAGGATTGGTATTCGCAACGACCATAATTTCCCCTGGCTCCAGGGTTCCAATCTCCTCAAGGAGTTTAAGGACTCGAGCTTTACCTTCCGCGATACCCGCTGAAGAGGCAAAACCTTTAAGCTCATTAACTTCTTCAGGTTTCACTGCCACGCCGGCTAACCAGTCCTTCACCTTATCAGTCGTAACACCCCAGAGCATTACTGTGAATGGCTCTGCAACGACTTCCGGTGGAACACCAAGGGCTGGAGGTGGATTCCATTTGGCTGCGGCTTCCAGGATTTTCTTACGTTTCTGGGCTTTTTCCGACCATTTGAGTGTAGGGATGTTTTCCCCCAATGCCCAGGAATTAGCCAGGTCTTCTATAAGATAAGGGACCTCGAGGCGGTTGAACATGAAGAATTCACCTTCATCCTTGAGCACACCGTGCTTGACAAAGACCTTAGCAAACTCCCTCATCTTGTCCCACCAGATGGCATGGAACCAGTGTTCAACCCAGAAGAGATGGTCTTCGGCATACCGGTAGATAGCCCTGACATTGTTATAGGCATCTTCAAAGGACTTTTTATCTTCATCAGTCTTGATCAATTTCATATATTCATTGACCAGGGCATCCCGTGCCTCGGCAATAGCGGTGAGCGATCTTTCAATCTTCTCTCCTTTGTCCAAGCGCTCCAGATAGCTCTTTATGTAACCAAAGGGCACATCCAATCTATTATACCAAGCCCCCTCATGATGGAACCAGCCGCTTCCACATGAAACATAGAACCATGGCTCTTTAATTCTTTCCATCTCTTCGAGCCAGCGCCTCCCAGCATCAATCTCCCTGAGGGTCTCCATCTTGCTTGCTGCTGAGCGGTCGGTTTTCAGGATATTAGCCACTTTGGGTTCGGCATGAGCCAGTCGGGCTAAACGGCAGAGTTCCTCTTCAGGACGAAACATGGATACTTCAGCTCCTGCGACCATCTTCCCAATGGCACTCTCGCTAATCCCAGGGAAGAGCTTGCGGGCAACATCGGCGAACATCAGATATGCCAGATAAGAGAGGTTTAGTAGATTAAAGTGATATTGCCATCCGCGATACATCATATTGACTGCATTATTAAAAGCCTCCAATAACTCATGAGCAGGTGATACATCGGGAAGGGTTTTTGCCGAGTCAAAATCGGGCATAAATTTGGGTAGATCTTCAGGAACCTTTAAAGCTTTTAGTTCTCGACCTAAAGCTTGAAATTTGGTAATCCACTGATCCCATAGGTGATCGTAGTTGCTAAAAACTGGGAAGGTCCGTTTGGGGAATAATTCAGCTTTCTGCTTAATCACTTCCTCTGGAGGAGGGTTGATAGCACAGATATACATATAGCAGCCGACCATCCTTTGGGCTATTCCTTGTGCAGGCGGTATACAGAATATTCGGGTAGTGTGTTGGGCAAGGGAAATCTGCCATGCTTGGTGAAATATTTCATCAAGGGGAGGCATGGGTTCGGGAGCATGAATTTTGTCCTGATACCAGAACTGGGTATCTTCCCATTCCTGCCTTTCTGCCGAGAACAGACGGTGAGGTGGATACATTTCCTCCCAACCTTCAAGCTCTTTAGGTATCTGCACCTCTCGTGCATACGGAAACTTTTTTTCGCTTGCCATGATTACACCTCCTTTTTTGATGTCATGATTCGAAAAAGCTCTTCTAATCCAAGCTTCCTTTAAAGAACCTTATCCTCACCCCCTTTCCGAGAAGATGGGTTCCCCATACGTTTTTCCAGAAAAGAGATATTCATACCAACCTTCATTTTAAGCCTAATGTTTTGCAGGTGAATAAAAAGGAAGGAATAAAATCCAGCTTTTTTAAAAACTATCCGTATTATTATATATAACGATATAAATTTGTCAACACTTTTTTTTCTGGAGTTTCCTGAGTTTTTGATTATCATTTTTTCTAATATGTTGAAACTATTTGACTAATCAGAAATTTGAATGTT
>CAKZKY010000108.1 GCA_937124575.1 uncultured Pseudomonadota bacterium
ATAGGTCGGATGTGTAAGTGCTGTAAGGCATTGAGCATACCGATACTAATCGGTCGATCGGCTTGACCATAATTGAATTTATATTTGTTGGAGCCTTTCCGCCATTGGCGGATCCGCCCCTGGCGGACATCCATATCACTGAAATCAGGAATAATGGAATTATGGAATAGTGGAATATTGGGTTAGACCCAAAAATCTTGTTGATTCGCATTTTCATTATTCCAACATTCCTGAATTGATTTTCTTGGTGACCATAGCGAAGGGGAAACACCCGTTCCCATTCCGAACACGGAAGTTAAGCCCTTCAGCGCCGATGGTACTGCATGGGAAACTGTGTGGGAGAGTAGGACGTTGCCAAGATTAAAATTGAAAAGCCCATCCGAGTGGATGGGCTTTTTTTATACCTTCATCATCAGGATACAGTTTGGTTTAATGCGTTAGGCCACCCATAATCCAGTGATCTCCTCATCGAGTCAACCCCACAAAGCGATCCTTGAGATTAATTCCCCTAAAATTAGGCTTGACAAGGAAGTTAACTTATGGTAAACACAGTTCACCAATCATGGAAGACCTCCAGATCGCCAAAAAGATTCGTCAGATTCGCCTTCAAAACAAACTGACCCTTGAGCAGGTGGCCAAGCTTACGGGGTTCACAAAGAGTTATCTGTCCATGGTGGAAAGCGGGAAAAAGTCCCCTCCCATCGCCACGTTGAGCAAAATTGCAAGCGCCCTGAACGTTGATATCGCCGCCTTTTTTGAACATAAAAAACCGGAGGACCAGATCATCCTAGTGCGAAAGGGGGAAGGGAAAAAGGTCGTCCGGGATGGAAATGTGTTCGGATATCGGTATGAATCCATCGCCCCCACCAAAAGGCATAAGAAGATGGAACCGTTCATCGTCACCCATATCTATCAGACGAAGAAACTTGGGAGGTTCGATCACGAAGGGGAAGAACTTTTTTATGTGTTAGAAGGGAGTATCAAGTTTTATTATGGTGATAAAGAATATCTGTTGAAAGAAGGGGATTGCCTTTATTTCGATTCAAACATTCCTCATCGGGGCGAGAGTGTCGGGAAGAAACCTGCTAAGGTATTGGTCGTCATATGTCCTTCCCTGTAAAGGGAAGATTAAACCCCTGTAAGAAGATTTCCTCCTTCTATCGGGAATCCACACCCCGATAGAGGCAACACTTTGCATGGGAGAAGCAGCAAGGCTTTCTAAAGGGGTAATTTTATGGAGAGTGTTCATGAAACTTTATGAGTTTGAGGCAAAAGAAATTGTTGAAAGTTATGGGATAGAAATTCCAAAAGGACAAATTGTTACATCAGCTGAAGCTGCCGCCACTTTTGCGGTCCAAATCCACAAGGCTGTGGTGATCAAATCCCAGGTTCTTGCAAAAAAGAGGGGGAAAGCTGGAGCAATTCGGTTTGCAGCTAATCCGGACGAGGCGTTTCATCATGCCCAATCATTGTTGGCCATGGAGCTGAATGGTGAGAAAGTCTCCACCCTCCTGGTTGAAGAAAAGATTGTGTACGATCAGGAATTCTATGTTGGGATGACGATTGATTACAGTTCTTTAAAACCTGTTGCGATCGTAAGCCCATTCGGCGGGATGGATATTGAAGAGGTCGCACAAGAAAAACCTGCCATGGTGAAGAAGATCGGATTTTCTATCTCAAAGGGGCTTTCGGACCAAGACCTTGAAGAATTGGTATCGTTTTTTAAACCTACTGAACAGACATTGATGAAGGACGTTATCAAGAAATTAAACCGGATCTTTCGAGATTATGATGCGGAAATGGTAGAGATTAATCCCCTGGTATTCACGAAGCATGGGAAAGCAGTTGCCCTTGATGCCTTTCTGAATATGGACGATGATTCTTTATTCAGACATTCTGATCTTGTGAAGCCTCGAGGGATAAGCCAGGAAGTATTTTCGTTCGAGCAATCGCTCAAGGAGAAGAAATGGAAATACATTGAGATGGATCCGGATGGAGAGATTGGTATCCTTTCGAGTGGGGCAGGGATCACGATGGCTATTCTGGATCTAATCAAGATGGGGGGAGGCCGGCCTTATAACTTCCTGGATACCGCTCAAATGAATGCGGATGGAATTTACAATGCGTTCTCACTCTTTGATGGAAATCCCAAACTGAAGGTGTTGTTGGTGAATATCTTTGCAGGCCTGAACCGTTGCGACGACCTGGCCGTGGGGATCAGGAGATATCTCACCGAACACCGATTGAGCATGCCTCTGGTGGTGAGGATGATTGGATATCGGGAAGAGGAAGGAAAGAAAGTCCTTAACGAAATTAATGTAGAACCGATTCGTTCTTTAGAAGAGTCCGTCCAAAAGGTTATCAGTATCGCAAAGGGGGCGAAATGAGTATTATTGCTAATCAATCTTCAAAAGTTTTGATTCAGGGGATTACGGGGAATGCGGCACGTGTCCATACAAAGAATATGCTGGATTACGGGACAAATATTATAGCGGGGACAAAACCCGGAGGTGGTGGAGAAGAAGTCCACGGAGTGCCAGTTTATAATTCTGTAGCTGAAGCAATTGATAGGCATCCTGAAATTAATACTTCCATACTTTTTGTTCCACCCAAAGGAACCAAGGAAGCGGCATTGGAGGCACTGGATGCAGAGATTAGTGTGATTGTCATGGTTGCGGAACATGTTCCACTTCATGACAACTTAATCATTATAGAAAAAGCTACTCAAAAAGGAGCGCTTGTCATCGGCCCTAACACGCCAGGATTGATTTCACCATTAGAGCGAACGAAGCTAGGATTCGTTCCATCTCAATATTTTATCCCAGGTCCAATAGGCGTGGCCTCCCGGAGTGGAACCTTAACCTACGAAATTGTTTCAAGGCTGACCCTTCATGGCATTGGCCAAACAACCTGTATCGGAGTAGGGGGAGATCCGATCGTGGGTACCCCGTTTCCGAAGATTCTCCAATTGTTTGAAGAAGATACAGAAACAAAGGCAGTCTTATTGATTGGAGAGATCGGTGGTACAAGTGAGGAAGAAGCAGCAGAGATGATTCAAAATCGAAAAATCACGAAACCGGTCTTTTCATATCTTGTCGGACGGACTGCCCCTGAGGGAAAACGGGTTGGGCATGCGGGTGCCCTGATTGAAGGAAGCCGTGGGACGATAGAGAGCAAATTGGTCTTTTTTAAGGAAGCAGGTGTCCCTGTGGCTGAAACTCCGGCAGATGTCATACAGATTGCAAAAGAGATATTAAAACACTAAGGGAGATGAGTAAGTGCTATCTTTAAAATAAAAAAGGAGGGAATGATTATGAAAAAGAGCATTTTTCTATTTGCGCTACTAATTAGTTTGTTTCAAGTTTTTTTAACCGGCGATTCTTTGGCACAAAAGAAATTTTTGGCCATGGGTACGACACAGTCCGCATCCAGTCACTATGCCTACTTTGTGGCCGTGGCGAAAGTGATCAACACTCGGGTGCCAGAGGTGAGCATTTCGGTTGTTGAAACGGGTGCTTCGGTGGATAACATCAACCGGATTAAAAAAGGAGATCTCGATCTCGGAATGACCACCATCCATTTACAGTATCAGGCCTTCCACGGAATGGGACCATGGGAGGGCAAACCCATTAAGGACCAGTATGTGCTTTGGGTCTATCAACCAGCCCCACAGAATTTTGTTGTCAGAGAAGATAGTGGTGTTAAGTCCGTTTATGATTTAGCCGGGAAGTCCTTTAATCCAGGGATGAGAGGGTCTGCAACCGAAAAGACAGCAGAGTCCATTCTGGAAGCACTGGGTATTGCACCGAACTTTTACAGAGGTGGAACCGATGATACGGTGGCGGCCATTAAGGATCGGCGGGTCGTTGGATATGTCAAATCAGGAGCAGGAGTGGATAGCCTCGACGCATCCACCCTGGATATTGCCACCATTACTCCCATCCGCCTCCTTGGATTTTCGGATCAGGACATTGCCAAAGTCCTGGTGAAATATCCTTACCTGAGCCCAATTAGCATGCCAAAAGGGGTCTATAAGGATTCTCCTGCCTATAAGACATTTGCCATGCTCATCGGAGTTGTTGTGAAGAAAGATCTCCCTGAAGATTTGGTTTATAAAATGGTGAAAGCAGCCAATGAGGGGTTTGCCGATCAGGTTGCGGCTTACCCTTCAATAAAGGGGGTGAACCTGGCCAAATTGACACTGGAGACCTGTACGGTTCCCCTACATCCAGGAGCGATTAAATATTACAGAGAAATAGGACTGAAAGTTCCAGAAAATTTGATTCCCAAATAATTTAAAGTATTGTTGAAGAGAACACGTCCCCTCTCACTTATGGGAAAGCATTCATTCCCAAATAGGGGAAAGAGAAGAGGGGATATTATTTTCAATATTTAACCCATTTGGCAGCGCTCAGGGTTAACTTAATTCTGTAAATCGGACTAAAAGGAGAGTCTGTGGATCAAGCCAAAGACCGGAACGAAAATAAAAAAGAGATTGATGTAAATGAGCTGATCCATATTGTTCCGGAAAAGGTTGAAGTGAAAGACCGGGAACAGGCAGTGGCCAGAAACCTCAGAGGGCCGATGGCTGTCACTGCTTCTGCGATTGCTGTATTGTTCGCCATGTTTCAACTCTATACCGGTGTGTTTGGAGCTTTTCCCGACCTGATTCAGCGGAGTATTCACATCGGGTTTGCGATGGCATTAGCCTTTTTCATGTATTCTGCAACGAGTAGATCGCCGAAAGACCGTTTCTCTATGGTAGACCTCATTGCAATGATTCTTGGGGTAATCGTCTGCACCCATGCCGCCCTCAATTACGATCGAATCATGACCAATCCAGGTGTATCAAGCCAATGGGATTTGATTCTGGGAATCATTGCCGTTTTCCTGGTATTGGAGATGACGCGGCGAATACTCAGCTGGGTTCTTCCGGTGATCGGTATCATTACCATCCTTTATGCCTATTTTGGGCCTTATCTGCCCGAACTATTTGCCCATCGAGGATTTAGCATTAACTACATCATCGAAAGACTATACATGTCAACTGCGGGTATCTGGGGGACCGTAACAGGAGTTTCGGCAACGATCCTCGCAGGTTTCCTTATCTTTGGTTCGATCCTCTTTTATACAGGCGGAGGAGAAACCTTTGTTGATTTAGCCAAGGCCATTGCAGGGAGATCCTACGGGGGACCGGCAAAGGTGAGCTGTATCTCCAGCGCTCTTTTCGGGACGATCTCAGGAAGCGCTGTGGCCAATGTGGTGGTTGACGGAGTATTCAACATACCCCTAATGAAGAAACTGGGCTACAAACCTGAATTTGCCGCCGCGGTGGAAGCCACCGCCTCAACCGGAGGGCAGCTCATGCCTCCGGTAATGGGAGCAGGGGCTTTTATCATGGCAGAGTTTCTTGGTGTCCCCTATGTCAACGTGGCTCTTGCGGCTGCTGTCCCAGCCCTTCTTTATTACCTCGGAGTTGCTTCATCGGTTCACTTTGCAGCAAGAAAATTGAATCTGGAGCGGCTTCCCAGGGAGGTGATTCCATCCCTCAAGGCAATCCTTCCACGCAGTCCGTTTCTTTTCATTCCGGTCACTTTACTGATCTATCTCATGATGTCAGGATACGATCCGACAACCTCTGTTTTATGGGCTACAGGAGCATCGGTTGGACTTTATCTTATGACGACTCGAAGCTGGAGCACATTTAAGCAGAGAGCCTGGCATCTGGTTTTAGCCCTGGAGGCAGGGGGAAAATCCATTGTCCTAGTGGCTTCGCTCTGTGCTTGTGCGCAAATTGTGATTGGCATGATTAATCTTTCTGGCCTTGGAATCAAGATGTCAGAGCTGGTATTAGGGCTCAGCATGGGGAATGAATTTTTAGCCCTTTTCTTAACCATGCTCGTATGCCTGATTCTCGGTATGGGTCTTCCAACCACCGCCGCCTATGTTTTAGCAGCCTCTGTGGCTGGTCCTGCCCTGATCAAACTTGGCGTTGTTCCCATGGCTGCCCATCTTTTCGTCTTCTATTTCGCCATCATCTCTGCCATCACCCCACCTGTTTGCGCTGCAACCTATGCGGCAGTGGCGATTGCCAGGTCAAAATGGTGGGAATCGGGTTGGCTTGCCGTCAAGATGGGTTTAGCCGGATTTATGGCTCCCTTTTTATTTGTCTATGTGCCCCATCTGCTATTCACCGGCACTTTCTTTGAGATTTTGTGGAATTCCCTGGTATCGGCATTGGGGATCATTGCCATGGCTGGAGCGGCCATGGGTTATTTCGGAGATAGAAGCAGATGGTATGAATCATTATTGTTAGCCTTTGGGGCTCTATTTCTATTAAAGCCGGGCTTCATAACGGATTTTACCGGCATTGCCATCGTGGCCGGTCTATATGTTTTCCAGAAGAGGAGAAAGTCTGTTGCTGAGAAAGCGATGGCGCTTTCAGGAATCTTGAAAGGAGCCGAATGAACTTACCCAAATCAGTGTCAATCGTTGAAGTGGGGCCTCGTGATGGGCTTCAGAATGAGGCTCATTTTGTCCCGACCGATCAAAAGATCGAGTTGATCCACCGACTCTCTGAGACCGGCCTCAAAAGGATTGAGATCACCTCTTTTGTTCACCCCAAAGCCATTCCGCAGCTACAGGATTCAGAAGAAATCATTAAAAGAGTCAAGCGAAAGCCGGGCATTGTCTACTCCACCCTTGTGCCGAATGAGAAGGGGCTCGAAAGGGCTCTATCTGCTGGTGTCGAAGAAATTGCGCTCTTTGTTTCCGCTTCCGAAATTCACAACCAGAGAAATGTTCGGATGCCGATTGAAGATTCCCTGAAAGGGTTCCGCAATATTGCTGTCCAGGCGCTTGCTCATGGGATTCGAATGAGGGGGTATGTAGTGACTGCCTTCGGTTGTCCGTATGAGGGCAAAATTACTCCTGAAAAGGTTGAATTTATCATCAAAGAATACAAAGCATTGGGAGTTCATGAGATTGCCCTGGGAGATACGACCGGTATGGCCAACCCGCTTATGGTGAGCCGGTTGATTGAGCGAATCAAACCCCAAATGGGAGAGACTGGGCTTGCCCTCCACTTTCACGATACGAGGGGGACAGCTCTGGCTAATGTCTTGGCTGCTCTTCAGCAGGGAGTTACCGTATTTGACGGGGCCATCGGAGGGCTGGGTGGTTGTCCTTATGCTCAAGGGGCTTCTGGTAATGTTGCGACAGAAGACCTGGTTAATATGTTTGAAGAGATGGGAGTCGAAACAGGAGTTGATCTCTCCAAATTGATCGAATGTGCAAGATATGCTGGAGAGATCATTGGGAAAGGATTGCCTAGCCACCTCCTCCATTCAGGAAAGGTCCGCTGGGAAGGTATGAAACCCGATTGAGTTAAAAATAATTTGGCATTCGGAGAAACAGGAAAGCCCATCCATGAGGATGGGCTTTTTTTTCGACATTAAAGGACAAAATTATCTTGCTGTTTTTTCGTTCTGGGTATATGGTATTTGAAAAAAGGAGAGG
>CAKZKY010000109.1 GCA_937124575.1 uncultured Pseudomonadota bacterium
AATGCCAGCTTCACGTTCTGCTCAACCAAAAGAAGCGGTATCTTCTCTTCCTTATTCAACTTTGTGATAATCTCAAAAATTTCTTTGATCAAGAGAGGTGCCAGTCCCATCGAAGGTTCATCCAGAAGCATTAGTTTGGGTTGGGCCATCAGGGCTCTCCCGATGACGGTCATCTGTTGTTCTCCACCGCTGATAAAGCCCGCCATCACATTTCGTCGCTCCACCAGCCTCGGGAAGTAATGATAGACCATCTCGAGACGCTCCTTGGAGGCGGAACCTCCTCCTCTCAGATGGGCCCCGACACGAAGATTTTCCTCAACCGTGAGATGGCCGAAGACCCTTCTCCCCTCAATGATCTGGAAGATTCCGCGTTTTGAAATCTCCTCAGCCGAGAGATGGTGGATCCTTTCTCCCATAAACTCAATGCTTCCGTCCGTTACCTCGCCGTCTTCGTGTTTGAGCAAGCCTGAGATGGATTTAAGGGTCGTTGATTTCCCAGCCCCGTTAGCCCCCAGGAGAGCAATAATTCCTCCGTGGGGGACTTCGATGGAGACTCCCTTCAAAACGAGGATGACTTCGTGATACATGACCTCTATGTTGTTGAGTTTGAGGATGATGTCATTCGATTTTTGTTCCAAGATCTTGCCTCCTTAATATCCGAGCCACCCCGCCCATTTGTCAGGATGTTTTGCCCGCATGTCAACCGTTCCCACTGTTTGGGGTTTTCCTTTAACGATCCGTCCAATCGTGACAATGGAACTGTAGCGATGGTCGGTGGGGGTAAGGGTGACCAGTTGACCACCAAATTCCCTTAACCCTGGCCAATCTTTAAAGGTTTCAAAGGCCTCTTTAATTCCAGGGCCATTCAATTTCCCTGCCTTATCCGCCCGTTTCATCGCTTCAACAGCCATCCCTACCTTCAACCAACCCTGGACAGTTCGGATGAGCCGGTTCTCAAGAGGGATACCCGGATTCAATTTCCTGGCATACTCCACCACACGACTCTTTGCAGGGAAATCTTCAACAAAGAAAGAACAGGCAGCAAGACCGATTGCCCCTTCTGCTGCAGGTCCTGCCAGCTTGGGAAGGTTTTCATCAAATCCCCAGTTGTTGATGATGTGATCTGCCCCAAGACCCAGGGCCATTGCATCTTTCAGTGCGGTAGAAACGGACATGGTTGTATTCCCATGCCACACCAAGTTGGCACCAAATCCTTTAGCCGCAATCACCTGACTTTTCGCATCCAGGGCAAACAGAGAGACGTGTTGATCAGGGCCGACCTCAAAGCCGAGAATGGCTGCATGCTCTTTAATCGCTTTAATTGGTGCGGTTGCATAAGGTATGCCCGTATCAATGAAGCAGACAAATTTGGGCTTAACCCCTTTGTCTCTCAGTTCCTTCCATTTCGGATCTTTTTTCCATACTTCATCAAACCAGTACTGCATGGCCCCTCGAGCATTTGTTGAATAGTCAGTCCCATAGACGAAGTTGTAAGGGGTCTTCTTGGGATCGCAGAGATGGCCGGAAAAGGAACTCGAGAGATAAGGCATTTTGTCGGCGTTGATTGTCGGCGAGAGAGCCTCGGTATCTCCGGTTCCCCAGCCCAGTACCATCACCACCTTGTCATAATCTCTGAAGCGTTTGTAAGTCGTGATAGCCTCAGGCACGCGGTAGCCGTAATCATACTGGAATAATCGAATCCTTTTGCCATTAATACCGCCGATATCATTGAAGTACTGGGTAGCTTCACGAACGCCTAGAGCTTCGTCCTTGCCCACATCCGAAGTTGCGCCGGTCGTGTCCTGGAGCGCGCCCAGCCTGACTTCCTGGCCCAACGCCAAGGAAGAAAAGAGACACAGAATAAAAGATATTGCTATAATCATTTTAATTCTCATCGTTCACCTCCTGTTAGAGTAAAATAAAACAACAGAATGGTTCCTTCCCCAATCTTACTCCCACCATCCGATGACGACGCATCACCCCCTTCATTGTGTATTTCCCCCCCCTCACCAGAGGTTGTGTCGCAATAGGGGAAACTGTAAAAAATGTCATGCCGAACTTGTGGAGCTTGTCCCGTAATTGATACAGGGGACATCTAATCATTCCGACAACTTACGAGACCCTGAAACAAGTTCAGGGTGACAAAATAGAATTACGACACAGCCTCCCAAGGGGAGAGGAAAAATGGTTAATATGAAAACGGCCAGAGATTAAAATAATTCTTAATTTGCCACCAGCGGTATGATAACCCATTGGGTTCGTAAATAAGAAAGAGAACGATCGCCAGACCAAAGGCGGCTTCTTTTACAAAGAGAAATTTTTCCAACAAAAGCGGTAAAAAGGGCATCATATTTACGAAGAACGGGTTCTGGGTGAGAACGAAAATAAGGAATTTAAGCCCCTCCGGGATGAGCGTCATAAAGAGTGAACCAAAAATCACTCCGTGAATGCTTCCCACCCCTCCAATCAGAATGACACCCACCAGCCAGAGGGACCAACCGAAATGAAAATGTTCCGGGCTTACCGCAGCGAGAGACGTTACCCAGAAGGCACCTGCAATTCCTCCCAAAAATCCCGCAACAAAAAAGGCCAATAGTTTATAATAAACAATATTAACCCCCATCGTCTCTGCGGCAATATCGTTGTCCCGAATAGCGATCCAGGCGCGGCCAATCTTGGATCGTATAAGGTTTGCCATAATAAAAACAAAGACCACTACCAGAATGGCCATAAGGTAATAGACATCTTTATCGGTCCGGATCAACCATGGACCAATTTTCACTGTCCCCGGAGGAATGGAAAAAGCGACCCCTCTACCTCCAATCTGGCTGACATACTGGGTAATAAAAAACTCGACGGTTAAAAATTGGGCGGCCATTGTGGTCATGATGAGATAGAATCCTTTTACTCGCGCGGAAGGTAATCCGAAGAGAACGGACCACAAACCTCCCACAATCCCTCCTATTACCATCGCGATCGGGTAGGGAATATGTGCTTGGAGCATCAAAAGTGTACAAGTATAAGCTCCCATTGCAAGAAAAGCCGCATGGCCCAGGGTGACCTGCCCGCAATAACCGATGAGCAACTGGACTCCCATCGCCGATAGAATGGTATAACCGACCACGTTGGCGATCGAAATAAGGTAAAACCCGGCAAATTCCGGGATGATGAAGAAGATAAAGATTAGCAGAAAGATCATCTTTCCCCAGACAAACTTGGTCTGCCACCAAGCATGATCCTGTCGATAGTATTGATGATAGACACCACAAGGACGATAACTCATAAGAAACCTCCTCCCCCCACCCTCACCCTCCCCCTCAGAGGGGGAAGGGAAGGGGAGGGGGTGAATTGATTTTTAGACACGTTCGATTCGCACCCAGCCCCAGAGGCCGTAAGGCTTGAAGAGTAAGATGATGACCATCACAGCAAATGGAAAAACATCCTTTACACCCCCTGGGGTATATCGGCTGAGATATCCATCTGCGAGGTTCTGAATAATACCGATGATGAGTCCGCCGACAATGGCTCCAGGCACAGAGTTCAGACCACCCAGAACGACTGCCGGTAGCACCAGTAAGCCAAGATACCCTACGGAGATATTGAGGCCATTAATATTTCCCAAAAGTGTCCCTCCAACTCCTGCCGCCATAAAAGCGATGGCCCATGCAAGAGCATAAACCACCTTTGCATTGACCCCGAGAGAGAGGGCGGCCATTTCATCGTCAGCCGTGGCCTGCATGGAAAGCCCCCATTTGGTGTATTTAAAAAAGCTGACGAAAGCGATCAGGAGGATGATAGAGGCGACAAATGCCCAGATAAAGACCTCGCCGATGACGATTTTGCCGATGAAGACCGGCTCCGTAGGGAAAATCGCAGGGGAAAAGACACGGGTGTCGGTTCCCCATACGAGCATGACCAGTCCTTTGAAGAAGAAGGCAAGGCCGACAGTGACCATGATGACGGCCAGCACAGGTTCACCGACCATCGGTCTCAAGAAAAGGACCTCGGTTAGAATCCCGAGAATAAATCCGATGATTAGGGTGATTAACAGGGCGGGGATAAATGGGATGCCCCAGTGATAAAGGGTGAGGCAAACGTAAGCTCCAATGAGCGTGAGCTCTCCCATGGCCAGGTTAAGAACGCCAGAACATTTATAGATCAGCGTCCATCCAAGCGCCACCAGGGCATAGATACTGCCAACCAGGATTCCTGTGATTAATAACTGTAAAAAGATTTCCATGTTCATTCCTCCTAAAAGATCAGGTTGAGGTTAAGGATGAGGTTAAGATTTGAATTTTGGTTTAGGTTTTTCTCAACCTTAACCTTGACCTTGACCTAAAGAATGGCTACTGCGGGACTTCCATGACTTTCATGTCAGTCTTAATATGGACCACCCTTCCATCCTCATAGGTGATGTTGGTGTCCATGTGGACATTCTTCGTATCGGAATAAAGGCCGTTCACGATGTCTTTATATCTTTCTTCCACAAAAGCCCTTCTCAATTTTCGAGTTCGGGTCAATTCATCATCATCTGCATCGAATTCTTTGTAGAGGTTGACGAACTTTTTGACTTTGGCCACAGGGGGGAGATCCTTATTCATTTTGATGATCTCTTTTTGGACCAAATCATAAACCTCAGGGATTTGGGAAAGCTCGGGGTAACTGGTATAGACAATATTTCGGTCTTCTGCCCATTTTCCGACCACATTATAATCAATGCATACGACCACTGTGACATAAGGACGTTTATCGCCAATAGCCCAGACATCCTTAATGTATGGGCTGAATTTAAGTCGGGTTTCAAGATATTGGGGGGCGAACTTTGTACCGTCACTTAAAATCATGACATCTTTGGTTCGGTCGAAGACGACGAGATGACCATCGGTGTCAATAAAACCCGTATCACCGGAGTGGAGCCATCCGTTTCTCAGAGTCTTGGCTGTTTCTTCAGGCATCTTATAATACCCTATAAAAACCGATGGACTCTTGGAGATGATCTCTCCTTCGGGCGTAATCTTTACTTCGGTTTCTGGAATGGGTACACCAACCGTATCGAATTTAATGTCTCCGTCACGATGAAGCACTGAAATACCGGCGATCTCTGTCTGACCGTAGATTTGCTTCAGATTCACACCAATGGCATGAAAGAATCGGAAATGGTCTGGCCCCATGGCTGCGCCACCCGTATAGGTGTCACGGATACGTGAGAGACCCAGATGGTCTTTCAATTTTTTGTGAACTCCTAAGTAGGCCAGATAGTTGAGGGCCTTCCAGTAGGCGGGCACGGGCTTTTTCATAAATTTCAATTCAGCGACATGGTAGCCGATCTTCATCGCCAGTTCGTAAGCCTTCCTTTTGGACCAGGAGGCATCCAAGTATTTGACCTGGACATTTCGGACCATCTGTTCGTAAACCCGGGGCGGAGCAAACATCACATGGGGACCGATTTCCCTAATGTTTTCTTGGGCAGTTTCGGGCTCTTCCGGGAAGTTAAGGGTAAATCCCGCTTGAATCCCGCAGGAGATGGACATCATCTGCTCGCCGATCCAGGCAAAGGGGAGGTAGGAGACAAAATCATCAGTCTCGTAATAGGGGTCCACCCGCATCAGGTTCTGTCCCATGGTCAGCATATTGTAGTGGGTCAGAAGGGCACCTTTTGGTAGAGCGGTGGTTCCTGAAGTATAGAAGAGGAGGCAGACGTCATCTGCTTTTCCTCTTGAGATAAGTTCCTCAAAAAGTTTAGGCTCTTTTTTATCCAGTTCTTCACCGATCTTCATCACCTCTTTGATGCTGATTAGGGTGGGATCGTCATAATCTCTTAAGCCCTTAGGATCATCCCAGATCATTTTATGAACCTTGGGGCATTTATCCTTAACCATGAGATACTTATCGACCTCTTCTTGTCCTTCACCCACCATGAGTTTGGTATCAGAATGGTCAATGATATATTGGACCTCATCAATGAGGGAGTCCTGGAAGAGCCATACCCCCACTCCCCCCACACACATGGCGGCCATCTCAGCCCAGAGGGCTTCTGGCCGGTTGTCGCCGATCATGGCGACTTTATCTCCCCTCTCCAATCCCAGGGAAACCATGCCCAAGGCTATCCGTTTCACATTCTCATAATAGGTTTTCCATGTGATGGGGACCCAGATGCCAAACTCCTTCTCCCGCATCGCCACCTTACCATCCCAATATTTCTTGGCGGCCTGCAGCCAGAGCTTGGGTATGGTTGAATCTTTTGTAATTTCAACTTCCTTTTGGTTACCGACGTGTGACATAGAGATCCTCCGCCTCACCTAAATAGGCTTTGATAACATGGGGATTTTTCTGAACCTCAGGAGGTGTTCCTTCTGCAATCTTTTCACCAAAATTGAGCGCCATAACCCTATGGGAGATATCCATGACTACTCCCATGTCATGCTCCACCAGAACACAGGTGGTCTGCCATCGTTCCTCCTCATTGATATCGAGGATGAATCGCGCCATATCTTCGACCTCTTCCAGGTTGAGACCGGCCAAGGGTTCGTCCAGGAGTATTATTTTTGGATTGAGAGCCAGTGCCCTTGCGAGCTCGACCCGTTTCTGAAGACCATAGGGTAGCATTCCGACAATCTTATGACGGATATGTTCGATCTCCAAAAGGTCAATGATCTCCCTTTCGATGAAATCGCGATGCTCGATCTCTTCTCGGGCTGTTTTCCCGAAATATAAAGAACTGCTGAGCAGACCCGAACGGATATGAATGTGGCGACCAAGCCGGATATTATCGAGAACGGTCGTTCCCCGAAAGAGTTCCAGTTTTTGAAATGTCCGCGAGATCCCCCGTTTCGCTCTCTGGTAGGGTTTTAATTTGGAGATATCTTCGCCCTCGAAAGTGATTTTTCCTTTTTGGGGATGGTAAAGGCCGTTGATACAGTTCAAAAGGACTGTTTTCCCAGCACCATTGGGGCCGATAATGGAGAATATTTCTCCTTTCTTAACCTCAAAACTAACACCCATCAGGGCTTGAACACCTCCAAAAGCCATGTGGATATTTTCAACTTTGAGTTGAACCTCATTGGTCACAGCCATTAAAAACTCCTTTCTCAATTGAGATTACCATTGTTTCATTCTTAAAATAGAATAGTGGGCAAAAGGACTTTTTGAGAAACAATTGACAGGGCATGGAGAATAGCATAGACTTCAGTAAAAGTCCCAATTGCCTAAGGGGAAGAACTGAGAATGTTACCCTCATCTAATCTTGACTTTGCCTTTTGGTTGAGGACGCCTGTTTGCGTCTCTGTTAATCAATTTTTTATATTGAGAAGAGGGGTAAACCCCGTGTTCGTTGAAAGAGATAAATCTATCCTCCCAGCTCCAAATCCCAATGGAAGCTAAGCTTCAAACGGGCCAAGCAACAGGGCTTTCTACGGGGTAAAAAAACCGAATCGAACATGACCACCCAAAAAATGCTCCATCTTATTATCAGAACCAAATATTTTTGTCAAGAGAAAAATTGCCAGTTTACGTAAAATGTGAAAAAAATATTTTGAA
>CAKZKY010000110.1 GCA_937124575.1 uncultured Pseudomonadota bacterium
ATGTTGAGTAAATATATTGTGGAAAACTATTTCACAAACTACCCTAATTTTTTACTTGACTCCTTATAGGATGTCTTCTGTGATGCCTCTTTTTTGAAGAGAAATGTATGTCCTATTTGGGACTCTCTTGTGCTCCTGCCACTCCTAAAATCGTCACCGAAAAGGCAACAAAACTTCCCCGATGAGGCGCATATTCCACCTTCACTCTCTCTCCAGGAATTGGATACCGGTGCGGTGTGTAAACCGTCTTTCGCCCGATTCTAAGACTGATGAGGCTCTTATCCTTCTCGTTCTCCACATCCATGACCATTCTTCCCTCGATGCCCTTCACAACCCCCGTTATCACCATCTTCTCCTGAGCTATTGAACGACCACTCAAAAACAGGAAAAGCAGAGTCACCAGTATGAAAATATAAATTCCTTTTAACTCTTTCATCTCAGATCCTCCTTTCTCACAACACACCGGACGGTCTCATCTCTCTTCATCTTCGGGCAGGATGGAAGAGACGAACACGATTCCGTCCCTCCCTCTTGGCATCATAAAGGGCCTGATCCGCCATTTTTACCAGATCCCCTTTCGACTTCGGGTGGTGATCTGGAAAGTTGGAAATCCCAAGACTCACCGTAATGTGGGTATGGGTCTCTCCCACCTCAAAGGGTGTACTCTCCACCTTTCTCCGGATACGCTCCGAAATGATAGTCGCTTTTTGGATTCCGGCATCCGGCAAGATGAGGACGAATTCCTCTCCTCCATAACGGGCGACTGTGTCTTTTTCCCGGACCGAAGCTTTTAACAAGGAGGCAATCTCACGAAGGACTTTGTCCCCTTCGGGATGTCCGAAGGTATCGTTTACCTTTTTGAAATGATCGATATCTACCATAATCAGAGAAAGGGGAGAACCTTCCTGAAAAGACTTCTCCACCTCAGTAATCAACTTTTCCTCAAAATATTGTCGGTTATAGAGATTGGTCAGGTTATCATAGATGGCCTTTGTTTTGATCGAACTGAATCTTTGAAACTGCTTCAAAGTAGATGCCAGTTGGTAACCGATGACGGAAAAAAACTGAAGAGCTTGGGCATCGTAAACATTGGGCTGATCGCTATTGATCGAAACACAGCCGATGATCTCCCCTTCCACGGCAAGGGGGAGGACGAGATACGATTTCAGCGAAGCCTTTGGATCCATGGCGGTATGAGGGGGCAATAATTTCTTCTTCTCGATCTTCAGGGTCACACAACTGAGATCATTGGGTTCTTCTCCCAAGATCGAAATGACCTTCACCATATTCTGCGCCACTTCCTGTGTAAACGAGGGAGGGCAGGACTCCTCCTGATAGAGGTAGAGGGTGGACTCCTCTTTCAAAAGGAGTCCAAAAACGGAAAGTTCAAAGAGATTGGGTAGATGGTTTGCAGCCGCTTCAATGATCTCATTGGTCTCGGAACCCATGTTGATCGTATTGATAATGGATCTCAGAATATTCAAATGTTTAACAACGAATCTCACTGCTTCTCCTATGAGAGGGCTGATTGAATACGATTGCAGAGATATCTGAATTTCCCTACTTTTGCGCGATGAGACGCTCTGCTTCTCTCACCTTGGGGAAAACCCTCGGAAAAACTTCTCTGCTGATCACCCCCTCGGTGAGCGCTGAAAACAGAATGAGGAGATGATTGATCAGGCTCTGAAAACCCCGATGGATTTCGGTCGGAGAAAGGCTTCGGTAATCCTCCCTCATTTCTTCAAGGGAAACTCCCTCCTCGGATACTGTCAGAGAATTCAAGAAGGGGTATTTTTCTCCAATCTTCTTAATGGATAAGTTGAAAAGGAGTTCTAAAATGGCCTCGCCAACCATTGCCGAAACCACATCCCAGAGATCAACCAATAGGTTGGCATAAACATTCAGGACAAGATCTGAAGTGAATTTTCCCTCTCTCATCTCTCTGGCCATGGTTGCTATCCCTATTCCATGCACGGCCCTGGGAATCTCTATGTTCGATCAAATAAAGATAATATCCAGTGTGAACAGTTTTCTGTTAAGGCGATGACGCTCTAATGGGGCTTGCTCTTTCGCAGCCTTTTAATCCAACGGTGAATCTCTTCATGATAGATATAAAAAACTAAAAGAACCAGCGCTGAAACGCCAAGAAGAATTAAAAAGGTCAGATATTGGTGGTCGAATGCCTTTCCTCCTTGAAGCGATGCCATCAATGTCCCGGGAATCCTCCCGACGGTAGAAATAACCAGGAAGATACCTAGGTGCATGGGGGTCAGCCCGATAATATAACAGAGGGCGTCCTTTGGAAAACCTGGGATAAGGAAGAGTAGAAAGCTGAGGATAACGCCCTGATGGCCAATCAGATAATCGAATTTTTTCATGGTTTGAGGCGAAACAAATTTCTCAACAGCCAATTTCTCAAAAATCCTCGCCAGGCCAAATGCAAGCAATGACCCGAGCGTGGCCCCAACCATGGAATAAAGAAATCCCCCTTTGACACCGAAAAGATACCCCCCTAAGAACTCAATGGCCCCTCCTGGAATCGGAGCAACGATGACCTGGGCGGCCTGCAGGATGATATAAGCCAGTGGAGCATAAGGTCCGAAGGAAGAAATAAATTTCTTCAATTGGGGTGGGTCGTGAGCGATCTCATAAAATCGGACGAACTGAACCCATATTTGAGAATTGAATCGGTAGATAAGAAGAACAATAAAGGCCAATAAAAGAAGGAGGAGCCACTTCTTTCTTTTTAAAAAGGAAACATCCATAGAGGTGATTTAAACGTACACCTAAACTCTTTTTAAAAACTAATAACACAAAAAGAAAGAGGAGTAAAGCCCGAAAAACAACGAATTCATTCCTTGGATGGCTTCAATTGACTTACTGGGAAGGTTTGGGTGTGGATTGAGGTTCGACAAAGGCATCACGAATGCACAAATGGGGTCATGGTGGGGTCAAGTCTCATGGTGGGGTCAAGTCTTGAATTTTGATATTCTCGTCTTTTAAGTCTGCTTATTTTTACCTAAGAAAAAAAGTAAAGAGTAGACAGTGAAGAGTCAATAAATTTTTTATGGGGTTTTATTAACAGAGACTGTTCCGAAAAAACTTGCAACTTATTAAAAACATAGAGTAATCATGTTATTTTTTGATCGACCTAACAGAGGTCAAATTTATGTGATTTAATTCTAAATATGGTAATATTCCGCCTAGAAGAGGTGGAATATGAATACCAAACAGCGATTCGACTTCGATCCTATTTTGGAAAAAATTTCTCATCACATACCAGATGAAGAAATTAACCTGCTCTTTCCGTTTAAGAAGTTTAACATCCAAGGTCGAAGCAGGAAGTTTAAAACGAGTCAACTCTATAGAGCCCATTTATTAGCCATGTTGAAAGGAATTCATTCCTTTAATAAACTTTGTGCCGAATTCAAAACCCGAAGGGCTTTTCGGGATTTTTGCCTTTTTAGAAACAAGAAGTTTGCTCCTACAAAGCGAATGTTGTCCGAGTTTCGAGATCACTTGAAACCTTCTGGGTTTG
>CAKZKY010000111.1 GCA_937124575.1 uncultured Pseudomonadota bacterium
GTTATTCCAACTGGAGAATTTTAAACTTCCTTTTATTCTAATGGGAAAGGGTCATAATGTAAACTCTGAATCTGCTGTGTTTAAAGATAAATCTCGTCAGTTGCAAAAATGGGCAGGGGCAGGCTGCTCTTCAAGGCTTCAAATGGCCATTGATTTAAAATATTAGGGATACCTTTAACAAGAACCAGAGATCATCCCATTAAGAAGTGATTTGCCATTTTAAGGCCTCATGGGTAAATTGAAAAGCGTTTTAACCATTTCGTTTATAGAAAAAAGGAGGAAAGTTTATGAGATCATACCGCTGGCTCTTCATCCCCTTCATGTTCTTCTTTATATTCGCCTGTGCGAAAGGAGGGGCGCATCTTGTTCGCATCCAATATCAACCTGTCAAAGAATTTCCCTCACTCTCAGAGAAGGTAGGCCCGACGCTTGGCCTGGTTCCCTTTAAAGACGAACGTCCGGATCAGCTCTACATCGGCAGACATACTCCCTATGATGGGTCCTTAAGCTATTTCAAAAGTGATCCCTTTCCTTTGAATCAGGCAATGACCGATTCGATATCCAATCGCCTTTCCCGTTTTGGGGTGAAGACCGTTCCCATACAAAATTGGGACGGTCGCCCCGAATCCCTGAAGGACATGGGGACGGACACTGTCCTGATGGTCGAGATCAAAAGGTTCTGGACAGAAGGGAAGGCCGGTGCCTTTCGAACGAATGCGAAGACTTCAGTCCACTTCGTCATCCATCTTGGAGTGAAAAAGGAGGGGAAGGTTTTTACGAGAAATGTGGAAGTAGAAAAGGAGGGCACGTTTGCGAGATTGACGCCGGAAAGGGTTGAAGCCATCGTCAACCAGGTCCTGACCGATATCTTCGACGCATACTTTTCAAACCCCTATTAATAGGTTTGATCCATCTCTAAACAAGGAGGCATGCCATGTCCTATCTGTATTGGTTGATTTTAATTATTGTCACTGGGGTTGCTATTTTTACCATCCAAAATTCGAGTGCTCCACCGGTAGCCATTAAATTCCTCCTGTGGAGATGGGAGACTTCGCTGATCTTAACGATTCTGGGGTCCCTTCTCCTGGGAATTCTTGTTTCCTTTCTCTTCTGGATGAGTCGAAGAATTCGAGGCGTCCTTCCTAAGGGCAAAGAACCCTCAGCGCTTCAACAGGAAAGAGGTTAGAGAGGTCTTGGTAACCGCCGAAAGCCGATCTCCAATGAGAACAAGTCATCATGAAACGGACAAAAAGTATTCGAGGCAAAGGTCAATTCTTCTAAGCACTGTTTAAAAAATTCGATTCGGATCATGGATTTTTTCTCTCCGCAGGAATCACCTTCAATCTCATCATCTGCTTGATCCCCTTTAGCCTTTTCCTTCTGGCTTTATTTGGAACCTACCTCTATTCCACTAAAGAGGTGCTGAACCATATTCGGCATTACCTGAAGGGAGTTGTTCCTGCCCTGGATCCGAAGATTATGAAGAATCTTTTGGGAATCATTCAGAGCCGAAAAATTGCCGGGATATTGGGTATCACTGGATTGATCTGGACCTCGACATGGCTTTTCATCTCCTTGAGAACGACATTTAACATCGTCTTCCAGGTAAAAAAAGAACGGGGAATGATCCATGGGAAGGCGATTGACATTTTGATGATCAGGTTCGCAGGAATCTCTCACTTAGCCAGCATGGGACACACCTCCCCGATGAGTTACGCCCAGCGTTATCGTATTCAAGCGCCTCTGGACTTAGGGCCCATCGTCGGGGTCTTCTTAAAATACTTGCTTCCCTTTCTTTTCACCTTCTGGATGTTCTTTCTGATTTACAAGATCATTCCATATCGGAAAATACGTTTTAAGACCGCCTTTCAAACCGCTCTCTATACAAGTTTTTTCTGGGAAGTCGCCAAGCAGTTGTTCGGATGGTATGTGTTCAACATCGGAAAGTTTTCGATGATCTATGGTTCCCTGAGCGCCCTGATCATCTTCTTCTGGGTTTATTATTCTTCGGCCATCGTCCTCTTGGGTGCAGAGGCGGTTTTTCTACTCGAGGAAAAGGCCGGGTTCAAACAGAGGGTTTGATAAGAGATGGAAGATTCTATCTGAGAACCCTGGAGGCCGGTCTTTCTCCCTATCTGCTAAGAAACCCGATTCGGTTATTTTCTTTTGAAGCCAATTCAGTTATAATTCTGTCCGCTCATCGTTATCCAATCTAAGGCTTAGGAGGAAAGGATGAAAATTATTAAGTCGAAGGGACCGGAGATTTTTGACATCGAGCTGGAAAAAGATCTGTTGTCGAAAAACAGGAGTCTTGCAAAAGCGAACAGAAAGAAACTCGACCGTCTGAACATTACTGCCATTGATGTCATGGGCTCGATTGGGTCTGGAAAGACTTCATTGATCAAGGCACTGATAAAGAAGCTCAACAGGGGGGAAGAGGTCGGGGTGATTGCCGGTGATTTGACGACAACCATTGATGCCGATAGGATTCAGGAGGAAGGGGCGCGGGTTATTCAAGTCAATACTGGAAAGGAATGTCATCTCGATGCCAACCTAATTCGTCAAGCGATTGACCAAATGAAACTCGAAGGTGTGAAATTCCTTTTGATCGAAAATGTAGGAAACCTCATCTGTCCTGGAGAATTTCCCTTGGGTGCCCATAAAAGAGTGGTTGTCACTTCTGTGACCGAAGGCCCTTATATGATCCTCAAACACCCCTATATCTTCAAACAGGCGGATGTGATCGTGCTCAATAAAATTGATCTGGCCAAAGCCATGAAGGTTAACCCCTCGCAATTGGAGAGGGATGCAAAGCAGATCAACCCCAAAGCCTCCTTCATCAAGACAAATGCCTTAAGTGGAAAGGGGATTGATCAAGTCATCCGTGCCTTGGGGCTCTGATCGTAAGCATGCATGAATTTTCTATTGCTTCGGAGATCGTCAATCATGTCCTCGAAGCAGCCCAAAAGAATCAAGGGAAGAAGGTTCTATCTGTCCAGTTGGAGATTGGTGAGTTAACCCTTCTCAATGTGGAACAGGTCACTTTCTGGATTCAGGAGTTATTTAAAGGGTCAATCGCTGAGAATACAAAAATTAAAGTTAGAAGGATTAAAGCCCGGATCGCTTGTGAGGCGTGTGGATATAGAGGAAAAGGCAGGTCAAATCAAGAAGATTTTTCCAGCCACTTTGCTCTTCTCAATTGTCCCCGATGCAAATCCTTTCAAATCAAGATCGAAAAAGGGCAGGAATGTTTGCTTAAAAGAATTCAAGCAACAAGATAGAGTGTTAAAATAAATAAACCAACGATCCTCCCTGCACAGTTAGCTAATATA
>CAKZKY010000112.1 GCA_937124575.1 uncultured Pseudomonadota bacterium
TCCCCAGTCTAAAAATACTTTTTTAAATACTTTTCAGAAATCTCATTTTGGGAGAACGCTGAAAAACTTCTTTCCCTTCTCTCGATTGCATCGATGTTGAATAAAGATTCTTATTTCATTTCTGAATCTCTTCAGAAATGTGATATGGATAGCTCAAAAGAACAACCCCCCATCCTCAACAAGTTCTGTGTCAGAAAGAAGTGCTCTTAAGGGTCGGGTCCTGTTTTGATAGGCAGAGTGGGATCGGCGGACCATTCGACCCACGATCCCCGGTAGAGACGGACATTGGGATAGTGAAGGATGAAACTCAATGTGAAGTAGAGGTGAGAGGCCTCCCTTCCGGTTCGGCAGTAAACGATCACCTCCTTCTCTTTTGTGATACCGGATTCGATGAAAAGTTTCTTAAGATCCTCTCTTTTCTTCCAAACCCTTACCTCATCCCCTTCGAGGGTTGTCTCCCAAGCGAGACTTCTCGCTCCAGGGATATGGCCTTTGCGGATCTCTTCGCCCTCTTCGCCACTATACTGTTTGGGTGGCCTGGCATCCACAATCACGACCCCTCTGGATGAGAGACGTTCCCGAACATATTTCTTCTCGGCCAAAGTATCAGGCATCACTTTGCCAAAGAACTTTCCAGGCAAGAAAGTGGGGTACTGCTGTGTCACAGGATGCCTCTCCATAACCCACTTCTCCCATCCTCCATTGAGAATACCCACCTTTTTATGGCCAAGATAGTCGAGCACCCATGCGAGAAAAGTGGCATTGGGATTCGATTTCTCAGAATAGAGGATAACCCACATCGGATTCGAAACACCTAAATGTTCCCGGATCAGCTTTTCCAAGTAAATTCGATCCGGGCCTTGAGCAGGGATTCCTCCTCTGGGGACCATCAGGGTTTCGAAATGGAGATAGACGCTATTCGGAAGATGGCTCTTCAGATAGTCTAAAAGAGAGCTTCGCATATCAATGATGCGAACAGAAGGGTGATGGAGATGGGGAAGCAGTTCTCCTGTCTCGATCGGTCTCGGAAAGGAGACGTTTTTAAAGGGTAGGGTCTGGGCAGAGAGAAAGGCCGGGCTAAAGAAAAGGCAGAGGCAAATTAGGAATCCCATCAGAAGATGGAAGTTCTGCCTACTTTTTTTTCTAATTTTCAATTCGTCCCTTGAGCGTTGCAATTTAAATGCTACCCTTCCTCTTTTCGATGGCCCTCCTGTAAAGTTGAAGATAGGCTTCTGCCGACCGATGCCAGGAAAAGTCAGAATTCATTGCATTCCGAACCAGTTTTGTCCAGTGTTCGGGTTGCGCATAAAAGATGATGGCTGTCTTAATCTGATTGAGGAACTCCTTCGCATCATAGCGAGCAAATTTGAAACCGTTTCCCGTCCCTTTGGAAGGGTCGTAGTGAGTGATCGTATCATCCAATCCCCCGGTGGCTCGGACTACTGGAATGGTCCCATATTTCAAGCTGTAGATCTGATTGAGGCCGCAGGGCTCGTATTTCGATGGCATGAGAAAGAGATCGGCTCCTGCCTCGATCTTATGGGCCAATCGGTCGTCGTAGGCGATTCGGATGCCAGCCTTTTGCGGATACTTTTGGGCGACTTGTTGGAAGAGGTCGTGATATTTCTGCTCACCAGTTCCCAGGAGCACAAAACCGAGATCGAAAGAGAAGAGTTGGTCCAAGATTTCAGCTAACAGGTCAAACCCCTTCTGGTCTGCCAGCCTCGAGATCATTCCCAATAAGGGAACCTTTTCGAGAGCCGCAGGAAGGCCAAACTCCTTGAGCAGATCCCTTTTACACTCTTGCTTTCCAGAGAGATCCCTTAGATCATATCGGGCGATGAGATGGGAGTCGTGAGCGGGATCCCACTCCTGGTAATCCACTCCATTGAGAATCCCATAGAGATCGGCGTTCCTCTTCCTTAAAATGCCCTCCAGTCCATAACCATATTCTGGGCTCTGTATCTCTTCGCTATATTTCTGACTTACCGTATTGATCACATCGGCATAGACGATCCCTGCCTTCATCAGGTTGATTCTCTCCCAGAATTCAACCCCCTCTGGATTATACATTTCTGATGGAAGGCCGGTGAGAGAAAACTTCTCCTTTTTAAAGAGACCCTGATAGGCAATGTTGTGGATGGTGAAGACCGTTGCCGTGTGAGCAAAGAAGGGGTCATTCTCGTAGATTGACTTGAGATAGGCGGGGATCAGTCCGGTCTGCCACTCGTGGTGATGGATGAGATCCGGTGAGAATCCGATGTGGCGGGCCAAATGGAGGACTGCTCGGGTGAAGAAGACGAAGCGCTCCGCATTGTCAAAGTAATCGCCCTTCGGCGTGCTGTAAAGGTATTCCCTGTCGAAGAATTCATCTCTCCCAATGAAATAGACCATAATATTGGGCTCGAGCTGGCTTTGATAAACTTCTGCTCGAAGGGTTTCTTCCCTCAAGGGCACCTCGATCTCTTCTCCAAGATATTGAATCGGCAGCCCGGAGCGTTTGACCATCCGGTAGTAAGGCATGATCAGGACCACCTCGCAACCGAGGGGTTGAAGGTATTTCGGAAGGGCCCCTGCCACATCCGCCAATCCTCCGGTCTTTGCAAAAGGGACTGCCTCTGGAGTTGCAAATAGGATCTTTAGAGGTTTATCCATCACAGACTCTCCTGTTAAATTTCTATGGAGCATGAATCACCAATAACCAAGCACCAATAATCAAATAATGACCAATATCCATATCCAAATAGCCAAACTTTTTAAAAATTGGATCATTGGAATTTATTTGGTGTTTGGAATTTGGTGATTGGGATTTTCTTCTTTTTCTCCCCACAGGAGGATGCGGTGGGGATAGGGAAGCCGGATCCCTTTTTCATCAAATCGAATTTTGATCCTTCTTCGCAACTCCCTTCCAACATCCCACTGTTTCAAAGGAGCGGTCTTCACCATCATCCGAATGACCATCTGGGACTCATCAAATCGTTCAATGCCCAGAATCTGAAGGGGCTCGAGGATGGCGCTCTTAAAGGGCTCCTCGGACTCCAATTCCTTTCCAATCTGGGTCAGAAGATCATGAATCTGATCGAAATCCTCCCCATAGTTGACGCCCAGGTCCAGAACCGATCGGGACCACTCCTTGGAAAGGTTGCTCACCACCTTAATCTCTCCATTCGGAATGATGTGAACCTTGCCCTGAAGGTCCCTGAGCACGGTCTTCCTCAAACTTACGGACTCTACAAGGCCTGAAACACCGGCCACTTCGATCACATCTCCGATCCGGTACTGATTCTCCAGAATGATGAAGAATCCGCTGATCATATCCTTCACCAGGCTCTGTGCTCCGAAACCGATCGCCAGCGCTCCAATGCCAGCCGTGGCGAGCAGAGGGCCAAGCTGAATTCCCAATTCGCCAAGAACCATCAGCGCGGCGACAAAGGTGAGGATGATGAGAAGGGCGTGTCGGAGGATGTTGCCGAGGGTCTGGGCTCGCTTCTTGGCCTCGGAGGCCAGAAGCGGGTCTTTCTCATAAACAAACTTCTCCATCCATTTGGCAATCCATCGGGACATCTGGGAGAGGATGAGGAGGGCCAGGAGGATCCCGATGATTTTAATACCCGAGGTGGTGAGCCAGGAGGTGATGGTTTTAAACGTCTCATCCATAGGAGGTTTTTCGTCAAATGGATCTGCCTATTCGACCTTATCTGTTTTCCGAATCACTTTCTCGAGCCGATCCAGCGCATCGGCGGTCTTCTCCCTCAAGGCGTCGGTCATGGCCATCATGGCATCAACCTGTTTCTTTAAATCCTCGGGAGGTTCTGAAGATTCGATCTTCTTTTTCAGGTCGAGGGTCAATCCGGTCCGATGCAAGGCAAGGATGGAAAGGCCAAGGGAGATGAGCGAGATGATGAGCGCAACCGGAGCACCCATGCCTGCGCCGAAGGCGACCACAATGGAGAGAATCAGAGCGACCCCAGCAAGCAGAATGAATAAGAGAAACATCTTTACGGTCCTCCTTCGTTTTTTGGATTAGGATACTTCATCTTTTCCAAATTTTCAATCGAATCCTTTCGAACAGGATCATTCGAAAGGGGGATCGTGAGCTGGGGCGGTGTTACGATTCCGACTGACATGATCGCTTTGATCGCCTCTTCAATGGTCAGATGGGAAGGGATCACCTTCTCTTTGGGTAGAAAGAGGGTGAAGCCCTGGGGAGGAACAAAGGCTGTAGGGACAAAGACCGTCACTTTGGCCTGGGAGGTTTGATCGGCCAGTTCGTTGGTCACAAACCCCAGGACAAAATTTCCTTCCTGGGGAAATTCGACAAAGACAGCCTGGCGGAAGGAGCCTTTCCGGGTAGCGGAGAACGCATCGGTGAGCTGTTTCGAAGAGAGGTAGATGTTCTTCACAATCGGAAGATTGGTGAAGAAACGATCGCCCCAGTCCACCAGTTTTCGGCCCATCACATTGGTTGCAATCAATCCTAACAGGTAAAGGAGCAGAAGGAAGATGATGATCCCCAATCCAGGGATATGGAGCTCGCGTTGAAATAGAAAACGGGTTACCTGAGGACCTATCGGGCCGAGCTGGTCATCCAGTGTGGTGAAGATAAACTTCAAAATGAAGACCGTGATTCCAAGTGGAAGGATGACGAGCACACCGGCGATGATCTTTGTACGAAGATGTCTGAGGAATTTTTTCACCATGCCGATCTATTCCGTTGTCTGGAGAATCCTCTTCAAATCCGCCTCTTCGACCACCTCCTTCTCAAGAAGGTGGCGGGCCAATTCTTCCAGCTTGTCTTTCTTTAAAAGAAGAATCTCTTTTGCCTTTGCGTAGGTCTGATCAATGATCCGCTTCACCTCCTCATCGATCTTCTTAGCGGTCTCCTCGCTATAGTCCTTCGATGAGATCATGGAGGAAGGAAGAAAGAGAGGTTTCTTCTCCTTTTCAAAGGTGACATATCCCAAAGTCTCGCTCATGCCAAACTCCTTCACCATGCTTGTGGCGATGTCGGTCGCCCTTTGAAGGTCGTTATGGGCACCGGTGGAGATCTCACCAAAAACGATCTCTTCAGCGACCCGGCCACCCAGAAGCACAGCCAGGCGGTCAAGAAGTTCGGAGCGGGTCATCAAGTAACGATCCTCTGTAGGAAGCTGTAGGGTATAGCCAAGGGCGGAGATCCCTCTCGGAATGATGGAGATGCGGCGGACCGGATCTGCACCTGGGAGGGTAGAGGCTACTATCGCATGACCCGACTCATGGAAGGCAACGATCTCCTTCTCCTTCTTCGACATCAACCTCCTCTTCTTCTCCAGACCTGCCACGACCCGGTCAATCGCCTCTTCGATATCGGACATCTCCACAGCATCCTTATTCTTTCGAGCAGCCAGAAGGGCAGCTTCGTTAACAATATTGGCAAGGTCCGCACCCACAAACCCTGGAGTCCTGGAAGCGATCACCTTCAGGTCAACTTCTGGAGATAGTTTGATCTGCCGCGTATGAATCTTGAGAATCTCCTCCCTACCAATGATATCAGGCCTATCCACGAGCACATGCCGGTCGAATCTGCCGGGCCTGAGCAGGGCAGGGTCCAGAATCTCGGGACGGTTGGTTGCAGCCATGATGATCACACCGGCGTTGGGATCGAAGCCATCCATCTCGGCTAAGAGTTGATTAAGGGTCTGCTCCTGCTCATCATGTCTGCCCACGGGATTGATACCCCGTGCTTTTCCCAGGGCGTCCAGCTCATCAATGAAGATGATGCAGGGAGCATGGTTCTGCGCCTGGGCAAAGAGATCCCTCACTCTGGCCGCTCCTACGCCCACAAACATCTCCACAAAATTGGAGCCACTGATGGAGAAGAATGGGACATTGGCCTCTCCTGCGACGGCTTTGGCGAGCAAGGTCTTTCCTGTTCCTGGAGTACCCACCAGGAGAACGCCTTTGGGGATCTTGGCTCCAAGGCGTTGAAATTTGCTCGGATTTTTAAGAAACTCAACGACCTCTTTCAACTCCTCCTTGGCTTCGTCAATGCCGGCCACATCGGCAAAGGTCACCTTCTTATCCTTCTCGGCTACGATCTTTGCACGGCTCTTTCCGAAGGACATCACGCTTGTCTCAGGACCGATTCGGGAGAAGAGAAACCTCCAGATGAGGACAAAAAAGATAAGGGGAATGACCCAGGAGAGGATGTTGGTCAACCATTTGCTGTCAACTTTCCCTGTATATTTGACCCTCTGGCCTTCCAGCTCTTTGACCAGATCAGGATCTTCCACCCGGACGGTCTGGAACTTTCGGGTTCCCTTCTCTGTTGTCCACTCACCCGAGATCGTCTCGGCAGTGATCGTAATCTCCTTCACCTTGCCTGCCCTCAAGGACTCCTTAAATTCACTATAAGAGATCTCATCCTCAACACCCTTTGAGACGAAATAGTGCTGGGCCAAAAGGATGAGAAGAAAGGCAATGACAAAGTACCAGAGCGTAAAGTTTGTCTTTTTGAAAAGGGGCTTCTTTCCTCCTCGATCAGGACTCTCTTTCAATCGGAGAAGTTCTTTCAGATCAGGAGGAGGCTTTTGATCTTTCTTCATATTGGTTGATCCTCGATCTCATTCACCACTTCAGGTGGAGATCTCTATCGACCCTTTGTTAGGCCATCATTAAATCCATTTTTACTGGTTAAGCCCATAAAGTCAATAAGAAATGGCGCCCCACCGGCAGCTCCCGTGTCCTCTCGGTTCGGGATAGACTCATATTGACAACTTCTCGGGCTCAAATGCATACTATGGTTGTGATTGAGATTAAATCCTCCCGCGAGATTGAACAGTTAAAAAAGTCGAATGCAATCGTCGCTGAGATCTTTGAAAAATTGAAGAAGACGGTTGCTTCAGGGGTGACCACTCGTGAGCTGGATCGGATCGCTGAAGAGATGATCCTGAAGAGAGGTGCCATTCCAGCCTTTAAGGGATACCGAAACTACCCCGCAACCCTTTGCGTCTCGATTAATGAGGAGGTGGTTCACGGAATCCCCGGACCAAGGAGATTGAAGGAAGGGGATATTGTCAGCATCGATGTGGGTGTCAACCTCAATGGTTATTTCGGAGATGCGGCGATCACATTACCCGTGGGTGAGATAGATCAAAAAGCAAAGAGGCTCATGGAGGTCACAGAGAAGGCGCTCCAGATCGGGATTGAGATGGCGAGAGTGGGCAATCGTCTCTACGATATTTCCCATGCCATCCAGAAATGGGTAGAGTCAAATGGATTTTCTGTGGTGAGGGATTTTGTTGGGCATGGCATTGGTAAAAGTCTTCATGAGGAGCCACAAATTCCAAATTTCGGATCTGCAGGTCAGGGGCCGAGGCTGGAGAAAGGAATGGTCTTTGCCTTGGAACCCATGGTGAACGAAGGAACCCACGAAGTGAAAATTCTCTCCGATGGCTGGACTGTGGTGACCGCAGATGGAAAGCGCTCCGCCCATTTCGAACATACGATTGCCATCACAGATGGAAAGGCGGAAATACTGAGCATGCTTTAACATAACCGATGAAGTAACCCTACCTAACTTCCCCTTATAACTTCCCCTTTCCCGCTCTTAGACGAAGAGGGGGCAGCGCTGCCGGGGGCGTTAAGATTTTGGAGGTGAGGAGGGGTTAGACCATTGACTTTTTTAAGGAGGTAGAACTAATGTACCGCGTCGCTGAGAACATGGTCGATTTAGTAGGGGCTACGCCACTGGTCAAGATCAATCATATCGTCCCCAACAAGAAGGTAAAGGTCTATGCCAAATTAGAGAAGTATAACCCAGCGGGTTCGGTGAAGGATCGGATCGCAAAGTATATGATCGAATATGGAGAGAGAGAAGGCCTTCTGACCAAAGATAAGATCGTCATCGAACCCACCAGCGGTAACACAGGGATTGCCCTGGCCATGATCTGCGCGGTGAAGGGTTATCGGTTGGAACTGGTGATGCCTGAAACCATGAGCATAGAGCGGAGAAAGATCCTAACGGCTTACGGAGCCAAGATCGTTCTCAGCGAAGGGTCGAGGGGCATGGATGGAGCGATTGATCTGGCTGAAGAGATGGCCAAAGACCCTAAATATTATATGCCCCACCAGTTTGAGAATCAGTACAATGTCCTTGCCCATTATGAGACGACTGGGGAAGAGATCTGGCAGGCCACCCGGGGAGAGGTGAAGATGTTTGTGGCTGGACTCGGAACGACCGGCACCCTGATGGGTGTGTCAAAGCGGCTCAAAGAGCATAACCCTGAGATCAAAATTGTCGGAGTAGAGCCTTATCCCAACTCAAGCATCCAGGGTCTGAAGAACCTCAGCTCCCAATACGTTCCAGAAATCTATGATCCCAGTCGGTTGGATGAGAAGATCAATGTAAAGGATGAGGATGCCTTTGAAATGGCCCGAGTCCTCACCATCCGCGAAGGGATTTTTTGTGGGATCAGTTCCGGAGCGGCCATGTGGGGGACTTTACAGAAGGCGATGGAGCTGGACCAAGGGGTCATCGTCACACTCTTTCCCGATGGCGGCGAAAAATATGTGAGCACTCCGCTCTACGAGCCCAGCAAGTGCTTTGAGTGTCTCCAGAAGCATCGGATTCCCACCTGTATGACCGAAGAGTATATCACAGCTCTGGAATGTCTGGTGAAAGACGGGAGTTAACCTCGTGTTGCAGAATAGGTCATGTCGAAATGTCACCCGCATATTTTGGGTTTACCCCGTTCGAAAGTTGAAAACTTTCGAACGGGGTAAATAACGCTATGTGCCAAGCCCTATGCGCTTTGCTCGATGCTTCATATTATTCACCATTCACGCCTGTCCGCCTAAACTTAGGTGTAGGAGGGAATCATGGGTCACGTTTTTAAAGGTAGAGGAGGGTGGATTAGAAAATTTATTCACAACTCAAGAGACCCCGCCTGGCCCTCTTTTGACATTAAGATTGGAATAATGGGGGTCAATTTTTAGCGGGTAAAATTTCTTAACATAGAAAAAGCCAAATTCTTTTCTATTTTAATTTTAGTCAATTGGTCTATCTCCTTTGCTTTTAACCGTTCAGGTTGATCCTGGCACAAAAAAAGATGAAGATGTGTCCCCGAGGCCAGTGGCCCAGTGAATCCAGTCATTGCCCGTCTCGAGGATTTAAATCATATCCTCTTAGAAACTTTAATGGGGCTTTGTTTCTACCCTAAAGATATT
>CAKZKY010000113.1 GCA_937124575.1 uncultured Pseudomonadota bacterium
GAGCAGTCTTTCCAAGGCGCTCAAGAAGGCGTTTAGGATAATTTTGATCTGAAGGCGTTAAGATTTGATATTCCATAATCTTTCAACTGCCTCATTAAGCTCATCTTGTAATTTTCCGATCTCATTCCCTTGAGCCAACAGGTCATGCGCCTTTTGGGAAAGTTCTGCGATCTTCCTATGAATTCTATTATCACTCTTAAACTTGGGAATAGCAAGGTTATTCATTACCGATGGCGCTCCGAATCCCCTGCCCGCCGAGGAGAAACTGCGGATATATTCATCCACAATCTTTGAGTTCAGGATACCGCATAAATAATGGGCTTCTTCTTCCTCCGCAACAGCAAAAAAAGAGGTTGTATCCGTGGAAATGACTGTTTTTAGACCAAATGGCGTTCGAAGCCTGGACAGAACCGCCGCCACCATTTTAGAGGCCATCCTTTTCCAAACCACACGATATTTTGCAAAAGTATACTCACCAATTCCATACATTGCATAGAATTCCGTGTCTTGAGCGAGTTCTCGAACTACTTTCGATCCCCTTGAGAGAAGAATGTCTTTAAACTGCCTTAAATAGGCGTATGTAAGTGGGACATTGGTTATCATCCATGATTCAGGATATGGAAGGCGTTTCTTAGGATCTTGAGAAATCAGAACATAAAAATTACCTTTTATCCCAAACGGAATGATATCTCCTCCACTAACCGCAGGATAGACAAGATCCTTTTCAATGGCAGAGGACCTTAAAGGGATATCCTTTTTTCCTCTTGTGGCCATATTTTCTATAACGAGATGACCATCTGGACGGACTTCTTTTATTCGCAACCAGAAAACACCATAGGGTTCTACTCTCGCACCAAGACGAGCTTTATAAGGGTTTCTCCCCTTTAGTTTTTTAGACCATTTTAAAGAGGAAGGGGTAGCTGTTTGCCATGAAGAGTTGATTTTGGAAGGATCAACAGGGATGGCCTTTGCTTTATTTTGTTTTGTATTAGACAGTACATCTGACAATGTCCAATCTGTCCCAATTGTCCCTATTCCCGGACGTCTCTTCCAAATTACTACTGGGATAGGATAAGATGTCTTTTTGCCTTTTTCTAAAACGAACAGAGAAGTCTTATTGGCAGCCTGAAATGGCTTTAAGTCTACCATATCTTCCATAAGAGTGATTTTGAGAGGAGTCTTGCTCTCTTTAATTTCAAATTGCCGGAATCCTTCACCTGCACCCTTCGATTTGAAAACCTCATGGGTAATAAGAAAGGCAAGTTTACCGCCTTCCTTTAAATAATTGTCGCAAGAGGCATAGGTGAACAACATAGAGAAATCCTTTTCTCCCGCCCCAAGTCTTGCTTCATGCCCTTTTAGAGAGAAGAGTCCGTATCGTTGCCAGAGATTGAGAGTTCTTTTTCGATAGTCATCGGATAGATACCCCCATCGTATCCATGGAGGATTACCAATCACATAGTCGAACCGCCCAAGGTAGACAGGTGCAAAAGCATTCTTGATGTAACGAGCCCAGATCCCGTTCTCACCCTGCTCTTCCAATTGTTTGATACGACTGTAAACTGCTAAAAGAAGTCTTATACCCCCTTCAGAAAGTGAGAGTCTTTTCCTTAGAAGAGCCGAGAAATCTTCTGGACTCTGTTTTCCTTTAAGGCCAATTTCCATGAGAGAAGTGAATTGGTCAATCTTCTCTTTATCCTTCATGATTGAAGGAAAGCGGAAATCTCCTTTAGTGGTTGAAAAGATTACCTCGCCAAAATCAAGTTCGCCTTCTTTGTTAGCACGGGTTGGTGCCAAAACAGAATCGCAAAGATAGACGGGAATGAAGATCGGCCTGACAAACGGGATAAAGGGGGCGAAAGCAATTAGATAGTTTGTTCTGGCGGCAAGGACTGCCAACGGATTGAGGTCAAATCCAACGATGTTATTAAGGATGAGACGGCCCACATTTTCCCGATTCACCTTTATTCGCGATCTGATATTCTGGATCACTCGGTGAATTGCTTCCACCAAGAACGTGCCAGATCCGCAGGCGGGGTCCAAAAATCGAATATCAGGGGCTCCCTGATAACCGCTCCGATCAATGAGGTATCCTGCCAACCAATCTGGTGTATAGAATTCGCCAAGATCGTGCCTAAGCTTTCTCGGAACGATCATCTCATAAAGTTTTTTCAATAAGTCACGGGTCCAGTCAGGCTCCAGAACAGGTGTGGCCGGTTCAAAGGATGAGAGGGCACGGACAATGGTACGGAAGGCCTGGGCAATAGATTTATTCCATTCATCAAGATACCATCTGAAAAAATCGGCCTCTAAGAAGTTCTCAATCCCCTGGTCTATGAAATCGGCTCCGGATTCAAGTTTCTCGAGCCTTTCTTTGAGAGCATGATCATCTAAGGAACCCAGATCCCTTACGAAAGAGGTAATGGTGCTTTCCCTCTGCATGGAGAGAAGTTCAATGACAATCATTTTCATGAGAAAGGCATAGTAGGTGTGTATGGCAAAGAGAAGCTGTTTTAGTCTGACACCGCTTGGCATCTGATAAAGGGCGGCTGTCTCTTCGGCAGTCTTTTCAGCTTTTTCAAGTTCCTGGCCATAGACCACTCCAAAAATTCTGTCCCACTCAGTAAAGAAGGCTTTGACTCTCGAGGGCGCACTAAGCCTCTGTCCCCTCATGACTGCAGAATAGATCTCTGAAACAGCCTGCCGGGCTACCTCATGGTCCGGCCCAAAGACTTCGCTGAGATCTTTTGCAGTGAGAGGTCTTCTCCCAGCCGCCCGGACAAAGATGAGGAGGTTTGTGAGACTATCTTTTGTGATCGGGTAAGGACCCAAGAAGTGAAATCCAGGCCTGGGAGATTTTTCAGGAAACAGCTTTTGCTGATCAAGCGTGATAGGGATAGGCGTTGAAATGACCTTGGCCGCCTTGCTATACCGAGCAAACATAATCATTTTGCCATCGATAGATACTCCGATAGCTTTTTCAAGGAATGCCTCCTCTTGTGGCCGATGCTTTATGGATTCTTCTTCAAGGTATCGTTGGAGTTGTCCCCTTGTTTCTCTTTGCCCTGAGGTCGTTTCCAATTTACCTGGGGCCTTATATTCAATGATCAAATATCCATAGACAGCATCCATCTTTGCCCTGAGAGCAGTTGCTTTTTCATAAGCCACAATATCGACATCAATACCGATATCCTTAAAGGCTTTTCTCAGGATTGGTTCGACACGCATTTTTAAATCTTCTTCGGTGCGGGCTGTGAGGGCTGCCGAACTTATCTCGTCGGCAATTCGTTCTGTGTTGACCTGCCAGTATTCTTTCTGAGGATTCATTTGGGTATATTTTGAATTTCTTTAGAATTTGAAAGACAGTTTAGCGATTATGAGACAGTGTGTCAATTTAAAAATGCAGATCAAGATTGAGACAAGTTTTCACCGCTACTCTTTCACCCTTCGGAGCTCCATCACAACGGGGTTCATCGGGTCGGGGCAGGCAAAGGAGGCCTTCTCCTTATCCTCCTCCCAGGGAAATTCTCCTCCGTGGCGGAGCACCTGCCAGAAGGGGAAGCCAGCCTGAAAGGCATGGGGACAGAGTGTTCCAGGTTTCCCCGAAAGTCCGATGACAAAATCCTGGCTGAGATCAAATTCCTGGCCCACCGCATGATTGGCAGCGCAGGTCCCTTTGACTGAAATCACTTTTAAGATCACCTTTTCCGGATTGGCCATGAATGAAACCCCCTTTCTCTTATTTTTCGGATCAAAAGAATTATTGATAAAATACCATTTCTATCGGGGTTAAGCAATCATCCTAAAAGAGATTTCTGAAACAACCCAGACATCTTTGATTACAACGATTATGGAAAGATTATACGGATTGGAAGTATATGAAAAATAAGAGAAAATCTGTGCAATCTTTTTTAGAAATCTGCGTCATCAAGAGAGCGAAAAGGGATTTTCAGAGCTCTTTAAAAGAGATTTCTGAAAAAGTATTTAAAAAAGT